>JASFGC010000288.1:0-5055 GCA_050123975.1 Syntrophobacterales bacterium
CGGCTTTCATAGCGGCTTGGTGCGGAGGGCTGTATGCTAAGGCAGGGGTGGCGGAGACATAGTAGCCATCATCGATTATCTTATTGAGAATCTCCAAAGAGCCGGTGTACCAGTGAAATATGGCCTTTTCGATTCCCGAATCCTTTACCATCTGATGTGACCGCTGGTGGGAAAAACGTGAATGGACAATAACTGGTCGATTATGTCGGATTGCGAGCGAGAGAACCTCTGAAAAAACCTCCCACTGGACCGGCTTCTTGATTTTTACTTTGTAGTCGATTCCAACCTCACCCAGAGCAATGCACTTTGGTAGGTTGTCCTCGATGAATTCCAGGTTTTTTTCTATGGTATCAGTGCTAATTGACCATGGGTGGTAGCCAATGGCAGGGTGAACCATATCAGGGAACCGCTCAGCCAGATCGAGAGTAGTTATGTTTGAGGCCAGATCCATACCCACGGCCACAATACCTCTAATGCCAGCATCTTTGGCCCTCTGGATTGCGCGGTCGATCTCTTCAATTTCATTGAGATGTGCGTGGGTATCGATCATATGTGAGATTTCGGATTTCGGATTGCGGATTGAATTTCTCATTTCAATTTTAAGATTTGGTATCCGTGACGAAGTCTACCGCTAGAACGGACTCGCAGAGCTCGTTAACCTTTTGCAATACCACCTGATGGTCAGGATGTTTTTGATAGCGCTGCATTGCATCAAGGTCCTTGAATGTGGAGACCAGGGCCAAGTCGTATGATCTTTCCGACCGAACCACGTCCCGACCAAATTCATAGGAAAGAATCTCTGGAATTACCGGGGGCAGCTCAGCCAGGCTCTTCTCCAGATCTACAATTTCTTCCTCTCCGACCCCATCTTTAAACTTGAAGAAAACCACATGTCTGAGCATGAGTTACACCTCGAATCTAGCCTTGATTCGGACGGGGATAAACCCCGCCCCTACATTTCTTGATTCAAAATTTTGAATTCTAAATTGGTATGTGTTGTTACGCTCTGCGCTCTGCGCTCTGCTTTTTTCTTTTCTCCACCGATTCCTTTCTGAAGCCAAGGGAAACAAAGGTGTTGAAGGACAACTCCGGTGGGAAGAGCGCCACCCGATCTCCTTCGCTGATCTCTGTATCCAGGGTGGCTCCCCGGCCATTTACCATAATCATCTTAGCCCTATTGGCGGGAAGTTTCAGCTGGCGCATCACGTCTTTGACCTGTGATTCAGCAGGGAGTTCCATATCAAATTGTTGCTGTCCAGTGCCACCCTCGTGTCGAAGGGAACCACCCAATAATACTGTTACGCGCATACAATTATCCTGATAGATTTAATTAAGAGTTGCTGTCGCATGAACCCGCTGCGCGGAACCATCCGACCTACGGTTTGATGAAGCAAAAACAAGGGGGGCCAAAGGCCCCCCGATTATGAGTGAGTTGTGGTTCGCTCTAAAAGTCAAGCACCGTGTCCAGTTCCTCATCTGATACATCAAAGACCACGTTGTGAGGCGCCAGCGGCTCTGTGCTAAAGAATTCAGGAAGCCGGTCATCAGAGGGTGTGAAGCCTGCAGCCTTGTTGAATTCTAATTCCGTTTTGATTATTTGCTTGCCGTATTCCATCACATCGTCCAGAGTTAGATCCCAGCCGTATTGCGCGTTCAACATCTTGGGGATTGCCTCCAGGCCGCTGGGAATGTCCAGAATGGCAAAGGCGACGAATACGCAGAGCCCGGCGGCATCAACTCCTGCGGTGGCAATTTGGAGATTTTTGGAAAGATCAGCCTGTCCCTCACGCTTGAGGGGATCCACGAATCCACCAATTTTCAATATATTGGTGGCGACTGCGTAACCCGCTGTGTGGTCTGCGCCCATGGTGGTGGTGGCGTAGGTAACACCTATACCTTTCACTGCTCGCGGGTCATACGCTGGGAGGGACTGCCGTTTTACCACCGGCACGTGAGACATTCCATAGGCCTGTCCTGTGACCGCAGTGCCGCTGCCTAATATACGTCCTAGAGGCGTGCCCTTGCCGATTTCATGTATGAGTTCGATGGCACCGGCAGCGTCGCCAAAAGCTTTGACCCCGGCATGCATTGCTACAGCAACTGCACAACCTGTTTCTATGGTGTCCAGGCCGTAGTCGTCGCACAATCTGTCAATCTCGGCAATTGCATCAAGATCGTCAATGCCGCAGTTGGCGCCATTGGCCCAGATAGTTTCGTACTCCAAGGCGGAGGTGACATAGTTCTTGTCTTTGTCGACATACTCGTTTGAGCACTGAATGATACAGGTTGAGCAACCTGAGTGAGTGGGATTGCCGCCACGCTCCTTGATGACGTCGTGCATGGTCTCACCGCTGATTTTCTGCGCTCCCTCGAACTGTCCCTCGGTGAAATTGCGAGTGGGAAAGCCCCCCGCTTCATTGATGATGTTGGTGAGCACATTGGTTCCGTAAACGGCCAATCCTCCCCCCGGTTTGGTGACGGGGTGTTCACGCAGAGCATCCCTAAAAACACCAGCGGCCTCCTTGAAAGCTTCCTTATCTGCATAGGTGACGCCGGGAGCCTCTTTGTCATCTACTACAATGGCTTTCATACCCTTGGAGCCCATAACCGCACCCATGCCGCCTCGGCCGGCATGTCGGGAGGGTGTGCCATTGGTGCTGGTGACCGCTACCGAAGCTGCTGAGAACTTCATTTCCCCGGCTGGCCCGATAGAGACGATACCCACCTTCTTACCGTATTTGTCTTGCAGTTTACTGGCAAGGTCGTAGTTTTTCAGTCCCTTGAATTCATCTGCGGCCTGCAGTTGCGCACCGTCCTTGTTCACCAGCAGGTAGAATAGTTTCCCTTCGGGGGCCTGCCCTTCCAGTACCACTCCGGCTATTCCCAGTTTGCCGAGCTTTATTGCCACATTGCCCCCTACATTGCTTTCCTTGATGCCTCCAGTAAGGGGACTTTTGCCACCAATGGAAAGACGTCCTGAGTTGGCACAGGTTGTGCCTGCCAGAAGGCCTGCAGCCACCACCAACTTGTTACTGGGATCCAGAGGATGACACAGCGGTGGGACCTCGCTTGCCACGATTCCTGAGGTAAGACCTCTGCCTCCAAGTGCTGCGTATTCCTCGGCAAGTTCCTCCACCTGGACTTTCCCCTCGGTCATGTCTACACGGATAAGTTTTCGCATAACACTACCCCCTTATGTTTAACTGAATCGCCAATTATCCGGGCTAGGTGCTTTGTGATGAAATGTGGGCTATGGGAGACTGCTTTCTCATTTATGACTGAATGACTTGGGAACTGTCAAGGGAAATTCCATAAAAACCAGGAGCCAGGAGTCAGGAGTCAGGAGACAGGGGTTAGGGTACAAGGTTTAGGATGCTCTATGCCCTATCCTCTATGCCAGTTTCTACTGTCTACTGACTACTGTCTACTGACTACTTATCTTAAAATGGCCAGAGACAGCATGGTCGTGGTCTTTCGAATTCATCTTCACAGGAAGCCAACTGCTGTGAATATCGTTCAGCTTGACGCTCAACTTTCCGCGCCACTTTTTTCAACCAGGTTTTTTTTCGATATGTTCTGCGGTTAAAACCATTATGTCCCTCGTGGTAGGCGAGGTATAGATGATAGGTGTCATTGCGGGGAATTTTGCAGATGGCATAGCTAAGATTGCAGTACCAGCCGACAAAATCAATTGCATCGCCAAAATTGGCCCTGTCAGCACCCCAGTTACCGGTGTTGGCTTTATATTTTTCCCAGGTTTCATCCACCGCCTGCGCATATCCGTAAGCAGAGGAAGGTCGAGGACCTGGGAAAAAACAGAGGCAGGTAGTTCGAGGCGGTTTAGCCCCGGCCTTGAACTTCGACTCTTGATGGAGAATAGCCATAAGCACCGGGATATCAACTCTCCACTTATCTGAAGATTTGTAAGCACTTCTATACCAGTCCCGCTCTTGCCGGAATATTTGACAAATATTGTCAATATCCTTCGGGGTTCGTTGACGATGCGCACAGCCGCCAACAAGAACGAAAAGTGTGCAGATCAGCAAGAGTGCACCGGTTGCGAGCACGCTTGTTCGGCACATAGAGTACAAAAAGAGCGTAGATTGTCTAATTTCCATGCTCTGAATCCAGAAAGGGTCTTGAGAAGTGATTGAAGCTCCCTGCAGTCCGCCTGCGGCGGATTCGAAATGTAAGGTGCTTCGACCATTTTATTGTAGTTTGCTCGCTCAGCCAAGTCCGCTCTTGCGCACTGGGGGTTGTGCTCGCTAAAGCATTTTCATGAAATATCCAGTCTAGAGAAGCTGCAGTACCTCGGACGGGTGCGCCACCAGCACTTCTGCCCCAGTATCCTTAAGTTCCTCGGCTGTACGAAATCCCCATAATGCCCCGACCGGAAACATGCCTGCTCCCTTAGCAGTCTTCATATCAGTGCCAGTGTCGCCCAGGTACAGGAATTTGTCAGCAGGCACGCGGAGTTGCTGGGATATTTCTATGGCGAGGGTGGGATCGGGTTTTTTGGGTACTGAGGGTCGAGCGCCGGCAATGGGATGGAACTGCCATTTGGAAAGGAGCGCAGCAACCATCTCCTTGGTGGACTCTTCCGGCTTGTTAGACAACACGGCCAATTTGAGGTTGCGGAGGGTTAAGTCGTCCAAGAGCTCAGGGATGCCGTCATACGGGCGCGTTTTTAGCGACCAACGTTTGCGATACTCTGCCCGCATCTCAGCAACGCACTGAGCAACCGTGGCCTCATCGCGATGGTTTTTCGGAAGAGCTCGCAGGGCAAACATCTCCACCCCATCACCCACAAACTGTTTACAAGCTTCAGCATCATGGCCAGGGAAACCGAACCCGTCGAGAGCTATGTTCATTGAATCGGTGAGATCCTCAATGCTATCGAGGAGCGTTCCGTCCAGATCAAACAGTAGTGCCTCGAACTTCATGGATATCCACCTTCTGAAAAAGGACGACTGATTAAAATCAGGAGCAATTTACCAGTATATAACGGTGCAAGCAAGAGCTGGGAAAGTCAAAGCTTCCACTATAGTGGACAAT
>JASFGC010000289.1:0-5035 GCA_050123975.1 Syntrophobacterales bacterium
TCCCTTGTTTATTAGAAAGAACGTTACCTGAGGGATCATGAGAATGATGAAAAACAGCAGAAAGTGTTGGCGCAGAAGGCGAAAAGAGCGGTCCAAAATCTCTCCAACTCCCATAGGATAAATCTCAAGGCCAGGGTGTGCTCTGGGCTTTGCTCTGCGCTCAACGCCAGTGTAAGGTTTTTCCTCCTGTGGTGCAGGAGTTGCTTGTGCTGCTGCCGGCCTGGCATGGGCTGGCGCGTCTGCAGTCTGAGGTGCCGTGACTGCCGCCGCCGAAGAGGCCACGAATTTTAGAACTGCTCCGCGTGACTCCAGGAAATTCTTGATCTTTTTGGCCTGCTCTTCCGTTGCTGCGCGGGTCAACAGAAAGGGAAGTTTCGCTAAGGCCCCCCGGATTTGCTCAGTTGTTTGGCGTGGAAAGATACGCTGGAGCGCAGCAACCAAATCTTCTTGAGCATATCCTGCCCTGACACCTGTCACACTTATGGCGAATGTTTTGGCATCTGCGGCAGCCGTATTCTGAGTCATGGATATCCCCGGGTTGGTCTGAAAAGTGACCCTTTATTGATCTGCAATTTCTATTCCGGAATAAGCAGGTGTTGCTGCGCGCTGTCTGCTTCTTGCTGCTTGCTGTCTATGGCGCAGAGCGCAATAGACTCAAATGGCTTTCCTGGTTCGCTCGTAGATTCCAACGATTTCTTCCAGAAAAGACTCGTCAGATATGTTTGATCTTGGTGGAACACCCCATCTCTTCATCAACCGGTGGACAATAAGGTTCGCGAGTTCGCGTCGGTGCCTCCCGTCCAATGCCTCTCTTCTCTGAAGAAAAGCCCGCACGAGCTGGTAATCTTTCGGTTCCATGTTAGAGAGATAGAGTTCAAGGTCCGGCACGTTCAACTTGGAAGTTGAGCGAAGGCGAGTCCTATCCATGGGAACATTGCGCCTGCGTTCCACAATCACCACCGTACCAGCGGCATAGTCACCAATCCTCTGGCTGCGAGAACTCAGAAACATCACGAACAATCCTAACGGATAGAAGCCCAGCAATATATCCACCGCCCTCAGAATGTTGCGAATGGAGGATTCCAGCCAACCAATGGGCTGGCCGTTTACCCGGATCACCCGGAGCTTCTGCATTCTTTTTCCCGGAGTCTGACCACTCCACAGGGCTTCAAAAATAAGGAAGTACCCCAAATCAACCACGCCGTAGGCAAGCACCCCTAAGGCAAATAGCCAGGTTCGGGGAAGATTTTTCATAGCCCCGGTTGGATTAAAATCCGGCAACAGCCGAGCCAACATAAATACTGCGAAAAAGATGCAGAGGATAATCAAGGCTCGGAAAGCTGTATCCAGTAAGAAAGCTGTAGAGCGCGTTCCCAACCCAGCAAGGACGTATCTAAATCCCACGTGTTCTGGGGTTTGAATCCTCAGGCTCTCTTTTGCTGTTTCCATCTCCATAACCTTTTGCTACTCTACAGGCATGAGTCAATCCATCGAGAAATTCATCGAGTCCAGAAGACCACGCTGGGAGCGGTTGGAAAAACTCATTGAATCCCTGGAGCAGGGAAAAGCAAAACGTCTGCACCCGTCCGAACTCCCAGATATGGGCCGATTGTATCGGGAGGCCACGGCTGATCTGGCGCGCTTGCAGACTCTCCAACAACAGGGCGCTCTCCCGGATGAGTTGGTTGACTACTTAAACCATCTGGTCGCCCGGGCCCATGGCCAGATCTACCGTAGCCCCTCCCCGGGATGGCGGTCCTTGTGGATGTTCCTTCGCTTCACTTTCCCTGACACCTTCAGGGAAACAGCTCCCTGGACCCTATCTGCCCTCGGTATCTTCCTCCTTGGCTGCGGGTACGGCTTTATAGCAGGACTTGTTGACGACAGCTTCATCCCGCTTGTCGCCCCCCCTCACCTTATTGAACAGGTTGAAGGGGGAAAAGTCTGGTTCGACTCAATCCTGGCTATCCGTCCTCTCGCCTCCAGCATGATAATGAGAAACAACATCTCGGTTACTTTTTTGGCCTTCGCCCTTGGTATGACCTTTGGCCTCGGAACCGTTTACATTATGGCCTTCAATGGACTGCTTCTGGGAACCTTGGCCGCCTTGTGTCATATTCACGGTCTGGATGTGGATTTTTGGTCCTTTGTACTTCCTCACGGAGTTATTGAACTCACCGCTATTTTTATAGCCGGCGGTGGAGGTCTTCTGCTCGGATCAGCTCTGATCTCTCCCGGCGATCTTTCCAGAAAAGAGGCACTGACTCAAAGGGGTCGAAAGGCCGTTCAACTTATTCTCGGCTGTGTCCCCCTGCTCATCGTTGCGGGGATTGTTGAGGGCTTTTTCTCCCCGGCTCATCTGCCCCCATGGATCAAGTTTCTCGTAGCTATCTTACTTCTGGGACTTTTGCTCTGTTACCTCCTGTTGCCAGCATCTCATAATAAACCTCGTCGCTTTACCTCCAGATAACGTTCCATCGTTCCTACGGATAGTTTCGAGGGAGGAAGATCCATAGCCAGAGCTCCCTTTTGCACCAGGCCACCAAGAGCTTTGCTCCGCTGGCGAAGGAGTTCCTGGAGCACCGCTCGTTCATACACGCCCTCAACCTTGCTAGGTGGGTGAGCCAACAACTCATCCCACTCCGATTCCCTGATGGCAACACACAGTGGTAGATGAAGGGGTCTCAGAAGTGATACCGCAGCCAGGAGGTTTTCTGACGCCACTTCGTCCAATAGGTCGGTGTAGATTACCACCAGGCTTCGCCTCCGTACCTGTGACCGCAGCCAGAGAAGTGCCTGTTCATACTGGGGTTCAACGAGAGCGGGTCGTAAGGATATAGTCCCCTCTAGAATGAGTTGCAGTTGCTCAGCTGTCCCTCGAGGCGGGATAAAAGAGATCACCCGATCGGCGAATGCCAGTATTCCCGCCTGATCCCCTCCTGAAATGGCGGTGTGGGCCAGGTGAACCGCTGCCTCCAGGGCGTGATCTAGCTTTGTTTTCCCCTCTGACTCGGCGCTCATCAACCTTCCCATGTCCAATAAGATCATTACAATCTGGTTCTTTTCTGCTTGATACTGTTGGACAATGGGACGATCCAATCGGGCCGTGGCTTTCCAATGGATCTTGCGAGGATCATCCCCTTCCACGTATTCCCTGAGTGACTCGAATTCACGACCTTCGCCCCTCCACTTTGTTGGTCGAAGTCCCCACTTGGAGGCCACTCGCCTGTATGTGGCCAGGTCGGCGTAGCGCAAAGGCTGAAGACGTGGGTAAACTTTCACCTCCCGAGCAGCCTTGAGTCGTACCGGTTTTCGTATGAGTCCCAAAGGTCCCTCTACTCTTAGAAAAAGATCTCCGAAACTATATTCCCCTCTTTGCAGAGGAGTGAGACGATAATCAAGACTCAGAATTGATCTTCCAGGAACGAGTCCTTTCAGAACCGGTGCCGGCTCCCATTCTTCAGGAGTTTGATCCCTCACCTGAACCTTTCTGTCGGCTGGACCCGTGTTCCTGAGGACAATCTCGATGTCGTGCTCGATGCCGGAGGAAAAATGGGGCGAACAGACTCTCTCGGCCTCGATAGTCCCACTCTTCAATGTTCTGGTGTAGTCCAAACAACACAGCAACAGGACCCCAAGATCGAAGGCGACCACCACTACCCAGCCCCATAATGCGGCTGTTGCGATCCCCAACGCTACGAGACAGAGGGTCAGCATGGTGGGAAAAGGGATCTGTTCCCAGAAACTTCTCAGTTGATCTGCAGATGAGCGCTCAGCCATTAGCTTTCAGTGGGGCCGGCTTCTGTGCCGACCAAACATGTTTACATATCATCTAGGCTTTTTCAGGGCGGGCACGAAGACCCGCCCTCTTAGCTATCTTTTGTTCATTTTAGGCATTTTAGACACTTTAGACACTTTTTTACCTCGGAACTGGAATGCCCTCCAGAATCTGTAAAAGGACCCGATCAGGTGTCAACCCCTCCAGTTCTGCCTCTGGTCGGAGGATTACCCGGTGCCTGAGGACTGGCAGAGCCATCTCCTTGATATCATCCGGGACAATAAAGTCCCTTCCTCTCATCGCGGCCAAACACTGGCTCGTTTTCAGCAAAGCTATTCCCCCCCGCGGACTGACTCCAAGATGGAGGTGAGGAGAACGTCGAGTTCCTCCCAGTACTTTTTGCACGTACGCTACAATCCCTTCCTCGACTTTCACTTTACGGACTCGTTGACGAAATTTGACGATGATATCTTCTCCAGACAGTCTAGCCAGGCCCATGGATTCCAGATCATGTACATCTGAGGACTTTCCGTACCGAGCAAGGATCTTTAGTTCCTCGGCCTCCGCAGGGTAGCTCAACACTATCTTCATAAGGAATCGATCCAATTGAGCCTCGGGCAGCGGGTAGGTGCCCTCCTGTTCGATGGGATTCTGGGTTGCCACCACCATGAAACTTTCGGATAATGGTAAGGTTTCGCCGTCGATGCTCACCTGCCTTTCCTCCATGGCCTCCAGGAGCGCCGATTGGGTCTTTGGTGGTGCCCGGTTTATTTCGTCGCCCAGAAGAATCTCCGTAAAAATTGGACCTTCGCGAAGATGGAATTGCCTACTCTGCAAATCGTAAATCTGCGTGCCCAAAATGTCTGCGGGCATCAGGTCGGGAGTGAACTGGATTCGGGTGAACTCTGACTTCAATATGTAGGCTAGGGTCTTGGCCAGAAGGGTTTTGGCCAAACCCGGCACCCCTTCCATGAGAACATGCCCCCTTGCCAGGAGACCCGCCAGCAAGTGATTCACAGCCTGCTGCTGTCCCATGATCACTTTCGATATTTCACCAGAAATCCGCCCTACCAGTTTTTCAACTTCTGTCGGCATGTTGCTCTCTCCGAAGCGCGATGCGCAGAGCGCATGGCGTGTTTAGTAAAAGGAGGTTTCAGGTTTCAGTGTTCAGGTTTCAGCTTCTATGTTTCTTTTTCCTGACACCTGAAACCCGACACCTGAAACCTCAAAACTGACATCTGAAACCCCGAGACTGAG
>JASFGC010000290.1:0-5024 GCA_050123975.1 Syntrophobacterales bacterium
GGTTCTATAGACGCATGGAAAGACTGATTGGGGCTGCCGATGTTGTGGTGAGCATGGGAGGATACAATACGGTTTGCGAGATTTTGAGCCAGGGAAAACCGTCTCTCATAATACCTCGAGAACAACCGCGCCGAGAGCAGTTGATCAGGGCTGAGATTTTGCATGAGCGCAGCCTGGCGGACTTTATCCCCTGGCACCGAGTAAGTCCCGGTCTATTGAAAAACAAACTGCTTGCCATACTTGATGATCCGGAGCCTTATCACCGGGCCATACGGCAATTTAGCTTTACCGGACTCGAGATCATGCGACAGAGACTGGCAGAGTTCCGGGGAGCAATTACCAGAGAGAAAAAGGTAATGCAGCTTTAGCCCGGATTACTCATTCATTGAAGTTAAGTGGACAGCCCGTTTCGGCGGGCTTTTTTTGTTCAAAAGCGAAAACCTAATTCTTGGGGCCAGGTCCGAGCTTGATAGCTTTGCCGATGTTAAAGCCTGAGGTTTCAGGTTTCAGTTTTTTGTTTTTCTTTCCTGACACCTGAAACCTGACACCTGGTAACTGAATTACACCTGACACCTGAAACCCCGAGATTTCTCCTTTGGTTATCCTCTCTGGACTGAGCACGGTTCTGCGTGATAATATAAAAAACTATGTTTTTTGGAGTAGTTGGTGGGTTTGATGGTTCGTTTCCACTGGTCCAGCCGACTCATTCTTGATCATAAGGATGAAGAAAATTGACTGAAGGCCGAAAGACAGTGATAGGGTACATCCTGAAAGGGTATCCCCGTATTAGTGAAACCTTCATATCCAATGAGATTAACTTGTTGGAAAACCTCGGCTTCCCGCTCCATCTTTTTCCCATGCGTCAGCCGCGGGAACAATTTACCCACGAAAGCGTGAAGCAAATTCAGGCCTCGGTAGACTATCTCCCCGAAACTCTCCTGGTACCGTTGCCTCGTCTACTTTACCATAATCTCTTGCTGGCAAAAAAGCGTCCGGAAGCCTATTCTGAAGCCTTTCGGGTCATGCTCACTCGCTTGCGCCGTTCCAGGAAAGTTGCCACCATTAAACACCTACTCCAGGCAGGATATCTGGTTCATGCTCTGCTTCCCGGAACGAATGTCTGTCACCTGCATGCTCACTTTGCTCATTCGCCAACCTCGGTGGCTTTTTTTGCCAGCAAACTGAGCGGCCTACCATTTAGTTTTAGCGCCCACGCCAAGGATATCTATACCTCGACTCCCAAACAACTGAAGGAGAAAATTTCCTTAGCGAACTTCGTAGTGACCTGCACCGAGTACAACCGCCGCTTTCTCCAAGAGTTGACTCCCGAGGGTCCTTCCATTCACTGCATCTATCACGGCATCGACGCCAGACTATTTAATGAGCCCTCCGAGCCGCGGGAACCCTCACTTCCTTATCGGATATTAAGCATTGCTCGTCTTGTTGAAAAGAAGGGGTTACCCACGGTGATTCGTGCCCTGCGCATTCTGCTCGACCAGGGATACTCATTTCGCTACACTCTGATCGGTGATGGGGAAGATCGGCGACCAATTCTGAATCATCTTCACAATTTGGGACTTGGTGATTATTGCCAGTGGCTGGGTACCCAGCCACACGAAAAAGTGATTGACGAGTATAGGCAAGCTGATCTTTTCGTCTTGGGTTGCGAGGTGGCCAGTAACGGCGACCGGGACGGCATTCCCAACGTTTTCCTCGAGAGTATGGCCATGGGGGTGCCGGTGTTGGCCACCCGAGTTTCAGCTATCCCAGAGCTTGTGGAAGACGGCCGCACCGGTCTCCTTGTGGAACCTGGTCAACCTGAAGCAATGGCCGCAGGTATGGTTCGATTGTTAATAGATCAGAACTTGCGTCACCGCATCATCACCGCTGCGCGCCAACAGATAAGGGAAGAATTCGATAACCGTAAGCTGATCCATAAGCTCGCTGCAGTATTTGAACAAGCAGGGCTGAGGAGCGCATAGAGCATAGCGCTAAGCGCATAGCGCAAAAAACCTGATTTCTATTTACCTAGCCCGGATATTTCATGAATGACTTGCTGCGACCACGGATATGTCCATCCTTCCTGACGTCCTCGGGTGTTCCTTCGACTTCGCTCAGGACAGGCGGCCCCTGCGACGTACCGTTCAGGTACGGAAACCAACACCCTGCGGTTGTCAGGTGGCACGCCCATCTAATTCGCGCTCGCTGCGCTCCGCTCAGTCCCGCAAGCGGGTTCCCAGTTTCGTGGTCCCGCGACAGCAATTGAAACTCCCTGCAGCTTGCTGCAGGGAGTCTTCGAAATGTTAGGTGGTTAGAACATTTTATTGTAGTTCGCTCGCTCACCCCAGTCCGCTTTTGCGACTGGGGATTGCGCTCGCTAGAGCATTTTCATGAAATATCCGGGCTAAGTTGCTCAATCTAGCATTTAAATATTGTCATGTCTGATTCGTTGCGCATAGCGTTTTATGCTCCTTTAAAACCATTGGGACACCCCCATCCTTCTGGTGATCTGGTTATTGGCACTGGATTGTATCAGTTTCTCCAAAGACGTGGTCATCGTCTGGAAAGCATCAGCCAGTTCCGGACTCGATGGGTTTACTGGAAGCCTTGGTGTTGGCTACAGTTCCTCAGGGCTCGCAGCCGTTCTCTGCAGCGCTGTAGTAAACTGGACGCGAATCTCTGGCTAACCTACCACAGCTACTATAAAGCACCCGATCTCCTTGGCCCCGACTGTAGTCGGCGTTTGAGGCTGCCGTATGTTGTTTTTCAGGGCATCTATTCCACCAAGAGGCGTAAACGCTGGCAGACCTGGGCTGGTTTTGTCCTGAACCGACGAGCGCTTCTGGCTGCCGACCACGTTTTTACCAACAGAAAAGAAGATTTCGTTAACCTGGGCAGGCTAGTGCGGGAAGAGAGTCTCACCTACGTGGTGCCCGGAATCTTGCCGGAGCAGTTCGGTTTTGATGCAGAATTTAGAAAACAACTACGCCAACAGTGGGATATAACTGAAGGGGTTGTGGTGCTTACCGCCGCCATGTTCCGCCCAGGGGTAAAGAGCGAGGGACTTTCCTGGGTGATTCGGTCTTGTGGCGAGCTTTTCCGCCAGAATGTCCCCCTCTATCTGGTGATAGCGGGAGAAGGCAAAGAGGAGAGCCGTCTTCGCCAACTGGCTGACTCCCACCTTCCTGGACGGGTTCGATTTTTGGGCAAGGTGGAGCGTGAGAAGATGTACCGCTTCTACAGTGCCGGAGATCTGTTTGTCTTCCCGGGCATTCGTGAGTCACTGGGCATGGTTTTCTTGGAAGCTCAATCCTGCGGTTTACCTGTAGTAGCCTTTGCAGACGGTGGAGTACCGGAGGTGGTGGCAGATGGCATCTGCGGTTATTTGGTTCACCCGTTTCATGCCAGTGAGTTCAATGAGGCCATTGGCCGGCTACTAGCTGACCAGGATTTGAGAAAAAAAATGGGAGAGGCGGCACGTGGTTACATAAGGAACAGACATGATCTCAAGAGTAATTACCGCGTAGTGGAGGAAATTCTGCTGGAGCTGGTTGCAAGGAAGAGCACGCAGAGCATAGAAGGCAGAAGGCAGCAGGCAGATGAAAGAGGAGAGAAGAGAACTAGGAACTAAGCACTAGGCACTAAGCACTAAGCACTGAGACGACACGGAGAGACGGGGACACGGTAACGCGGAGAGAAAGGCGAGAAAGGATTCTGAGGTCATTGGTAATGGATTATGGGTTTTGGGTAACAACCTATCACCTATAACCCATGACCCATTACCTGGAAAACACGACTTCAACGACTTTAACGATGTAACGAATTGAATAATCAACTAATTCTCGAATTAACGATTTGACTATTTAACCAATCAACTACGAGACAAGGGAGAGTGGCCTTCGTGCTTACCTATTTCGCACTGATGCGACACGCTGAGACCACATGGAACCGCGAGAAGCGTATTCAAGGTCAGCACGATGCCCCCCTCACTTCCAGGGGAAGACAACAGGCAAGGGGATGGGGCTGTGCCCTGGCGCGACATCAGCTGGATTATATGCTGACCAGTGATCTAGGCAGAGCGACACACACGGCTACCCTGATAAACCAAAGTCTGGTACTACCCTGCTCACTGGAGCCCCGACTGCGAGAACAGAATTGGGGTAGTTGGTCAGGCAGTAAACTCAGTGACCTCCTCAACATGAATGAGCTCAAGGCACAAGAGAGACTGGGCTGGGAGTTTAGGCCCTCTGATGGAGAAAGTCGTCTGGAAGTTTTGCGGCGTAGTCGGCAGGCACTGGTTGATAGTGCGCAACAGATGAGGGGCAATCGTATCCTGGTGATTACCCATGGGGGAGTCATTCGGTGTTTACTCTATCAGCTGTACGACAGAAAGTTCTTACCCCAGGAACCAGCATTGATAAAACCTTATCGTTTGCACTGGCTAAGTTACAATGGTGAGGGTTTCGAAATCCACAGGCTGAACGAAGAGATATGAAGCCAGTATTACATCTCCAGAGGTCGCTGCCATACTTGCCATCTGTTAGGGAGTTGAAACTAGGAGGCCACAGTCGTGGAGTACTGGAGTACTGGAGTACTGGAGTGATGGAACGACAAAAGAAACCTTCGGAACTCAAGATTTTGTGCAATACTCCAATACTCCAACACTCCAACACTCCAAGAACCATTTGCTCAAGGACATCGACTGTTTTCTGTGCAGCCGCGTTTGCAGGACGAAGATGAAGATTATTCACTATTGCCAACACGTCTTGGGTATAGGCCACTACTTCCGAAGTCTAGAGATTGCCCGGGCACTACACCGTCATCAACTGGTTCTCGTAAGCGGCGGCCCCCCGGTGGGTGCGGAATTACCCTCGCATGTGAGCGAATACGTACTACCGGGATTACAGATGGATTCAGGGTTTAGCACCATATTCCCGACCGAAAAAAACCGTTCTCTGGAGGAAGTCCAGGAAGAACGCACGAATCTTCTCTATTCCTTGTTTGAAAAAACCACTCCTGACCTT
>JASFGC010000291.1:0-4982 GCA_050123975.1 Syntrophobacterales bacterium
ACGGACTATTCCCCGGAGCCCCTTCAGATGCTTTGGTAAGACAACGTTTGCGTCGAGAAGCGGAAAAAGATGGTGGGGTCGAGCTTTACCAAAGGCTGCAACGAATAGATCCAATTACTGCCCAGCAAGTCCATCCACATGATCTTTTCAGAATTATCCGGGCCCTGGAAGTGTGGGAATGTAGGGGACAACCCATCTCTGCCCTCCGAGGTGATCACGATTTTAATGATCGGCCATTTCTACCGCTGAAAATTGGCTTGCAACGTCCTCGCCGCGAACTGTACGAAAGAATTGACAGCCGAGTGGAGGAAATGATGAACCAGGGGTTTGTGGAGGAGGTCAAAGGGCTTCTGAGCCGTGGCTATAAACCAAACCTCAAGAGCATGCAGGCATTGGGGTACCGGCACATGATACGGTATCTGATAAATGGTGTGGATATCAAGGAGGCTGTGAGGACCATGAAGCGAGATACTCGCCGCTATGCCAAGAGACAGATGACCTGGTTTCGACGCGACCAGGAGATTAACTGGTTCCATCCGAGAGAGAGGGAGGATATTCTCAGGCTCGCGAAGCGGTTTTTGGCGGCCTGAAGCGGGACGATAGTTGTGCCGTCCACAAACAAAAACTGCTACTGATCACAAAACGGAATACTAATTGCTAATAGATAACTGGTGCCTAGTTCCTCGTGCAAAGCGCTTCCTGCGCGGAACGTTCTGCACTCGGACAAAAGAGTTGACAAAACCCCTAAGTGTCTATACAAACGGGCATGTCAGACAAACTCTAGCAAAATACTGTGAAGGAATAGGTGACGATTCCGCATGGCATTGAAGGGAAATATCGAGACATTCTATCTGTCCAGCATGCTGCAGTTGCTTGCCCAAGATAAGAAGACCGGTATTCTCACCATCGCCGATAAAGGGCGAATGGTACGGGTGTACATCAAGAATGGCAACATCATTTATGCTGTGGGCACCCAAAAGGAGGTACGACTGGGTTATCTCCTGCGCACCAAAGGCATCATCTCAGCCGAGGAGCTCCAGAAGGCCTTAACCTTGGCCAAGCAGAGGAAAGAGCGATTGGGTAAGATCTTGGTGGAAAAGAGCTATATTTCCCTTGAGACCCTAAAGAAGTTTATTCATCAGCAGGTGCGCGACATCCTCTACGATTTGTTTTTGTGGAAAAGAGGAGACTTCGAGTACGTGGACCAAGATTTCGACCTGGACGAGGAATTTGTCACTGAGCTCAATCATATGGAGGTAATCTTAGAGGGCACCCGGCGCGTGGATGAGTGGGAAATTCTCAGCAAGAATATTCCAAATCCCCATATGGTTTTCAAGATTAACAAGAGTGTGGAGAAACAGCGCGATACAGTTAACTTGACAGCAAACGAGTGGCGAGTAATCTCACTCGTTGATGGAAAGCGGACAGTAGAGCAAATCGTCGACGACAGCGGCCACGATGAGTTTGTTGTCTATCGCATGATCAACTCTCTGATTTCTTCGGGCCTTATTGAGCCAAGCGGAGGTACTGCCGCGGTCACTTCAGGGGGCAAGAGTGAAGCTCCTACCATCATCCAGATTTATCACCAGATACTGCTGGGCTTGCTGAAGGTCACAGAAAAGGCCGCAGGCGGTCGAGCCTACAATGTTTTGGAAGAAGCCAAAGCTCAGGTGCCGGCCCAGTACTCCAAGTTACTCAGAACCTTCGATTGCCGAAGTGATGCCAAGAAAAATCTGAAGCTGGTCCTCGAGGCTGCTCCTAATTCTCCTCCCGGCAATGAGGAGTTATTGTACGCTTTCAATGCCTGGATACTTGCCATCCTGCACAAACAGAAAGGGCTTCTGAGTGAAGAGGCCATGGTGGCTAACCTCCAGGAATTAACCAGACCGGACGCCGCCTGGCAACAGCTTGCCAATCAGTCCACCCTCAAAGGATCTATCCTGAGCACCATCATCCAGACAGTGGAGCAATTTCAGCAAGAAGTTGACAAGGGGGTGAAGGGCAAGGGAAAGGGCATTCTCTCCTTTCTCAAGCGAAAGTAGTCATCTCTCATTTCTCATCTCTCATCTCTCATTTATCATTTATCATTGCGCATAGAAAAATCATATGGTGACGGCAACGTCCGCCTCGGATAATGTCATAAAAATGATTGACTACGACTCTTTTGAGAATATCATGAATGATACGGGCACATCATTTCAGATAATCTCTGGCTTTGCGGGGGGAGTGTACGACAGAGATACAGGATTGAACGTATTTGGCTACCGCCATTATGACCCCAATGGCGGTAGATGGACCGCAAAGGATCCAATTGTGTTTAAAGGAGGCGATGTTGACCTCTATGGGTATAGTTTAAGTGATCCTTTGAACTTTGTAGATCCATGGGGATTTGCGAGGTATCGTGTCTATTGGAGTATGACTGGAGTTGGTGCTGCTGGAATGGGAGGAGCGAAAATAACAGGAATAGTAGTTTCAATGGAAAAGAATTGCGCAGGACTGTATGACGCTATTGAGTTTGAAGGTTACCTGGCAGGAGTTTCATTTGGTCTACCTGTCGGCGTGACAGTTAATAATCAAGAAATCTTTGAAGATAAATATGAAAAAGCTGATGTCAGGAGAATTCGGGGGTGGGCTTCGCTCTTAGCTGCCTCGGCGGCTTTTGGTGATGAAGGTGTTTCAGGTGGAGGATACCAATTTGGTGAACTTTACGGTACAAATGAAAACGCTTCAACTGCAGAAGGCTACGATATAAGTTTCGACTACCTTGGCGGACGTACGTGGACTAAGGGCGAGTTATTCTGGGTTAGAGATCCCAACTTGTCACAATGATGATTTAATATAGGGCATCGTTATGGATTACTTGCTTATCTATTTAATTTTTAGCATGTCTTGTTTCTTGGTAGCAATTCTATTTTTTCGAAAAGACAATATACCTATCGGTAAAGTTCTACTACCATTTATGATGAGTTTATACAGTCCTTATAAAATGAAAGAACACCTAAGAAAAAAAGGAATCTATTTCATCCTATTAGGATACTTATCATTTATTGTCTATATAGTTTTATTTCTTGATTTTTTCATTTAGGAACGAATAGCCGCAAAATGAATTTCGGTCACAGATGACATAATCTAATTTATCAGATTGCCGTAACGTAGAACGCGAGCCTAAACGGGTTGGGTAATCAGAAACATCCTACTGATCCCCGGCTTGTGGGAAGTTAAGGTCTCTAAGAAGACATATCCGACCAACCTTTACCATTTTTCTGCAGAACTTCTCATCTGCGGTTATAAGGGTCCCCTGAATCTCAAAGGCAACGGCCAGATAAGAGGTATCATAAAAGGTCACATCGTGCTGTTCCATCCAAGCGAAACATCGCTCGATGATGCTATTATTTAGATCGACACTTTTGATTTCTAGGTCAAGAAGTAGATTCATTTTTTCTATCGCTTCATCTCGAAGTTCTCGACCTAGAAAGTTCCCCACTTCATACTGCCAAAGCGAAGGGGCAACAAGTTCAGTTATCCCGGCCGCCCAAGTATCCAAAAGTTTCAAGGCTACGCTTTGATCGGTCTCTTGTTCTTCCCCCAACACCCACTTGAGAATTACGGAGGCATCTACGACATATCTTTCCATTTAGTGAGATCTCCGGTCTTTTGCCAAGCCTTCTACAATCTCCCGGTTTGAGAACCTCTTTGTAGATGAGGGAGCGGCGTGGAGTCTTTTTAGAACTTTCTTCCGTCTAATCAATTCCAATTCCTTGCGAAGGGCCTGGTTGACAACCTTGCTCCTTTGTCCTAAAGGAACTAAACTCTCCAGGTCACGTGAGACATCTTCTTCAATAAGGAAATTTAGTTTACGTGTTGATCTCCCCATTTTTTACTCCTAATTAATATTCCATAATAATATGTACCAATAGTACCCCACGCAAATAACGATGTCAACCCATTGGTGAGTGCCGACCAGTAAAGCTTATCCTTGGCCCGAAACTTGTATATAGCTCTTATTGTTGGCTAAAAGAGAGCTTCCATCTTCTCCCTTTAGCTGCTAAAGTGCGAGGAAAGCCGCTGTTCTTTGACAATGCATCTATGACAGGGTGAGTTAATCCAAAACTCGCGTCAGGGGTTCAAAGTTTTTTGCACCCTATTTTTAGGGCAGAGGGAGATTTAACTCCCTGAGTTCGTTAGTTAAATCGCTGTGCTTGCGATCAAACTGCGTCGGACTCACTCCTTACCGCAAAAAATCCGGTCAGGTTCTATGGGTAGAGTCATAGAGACTTTAGGTCAGCAGGATGACTGCCGATCGCGGCTGGAAAGCCGCTCCCACAGGTGATGTACAATAAAGCTGGTGGCAATATTCCAGGTTGCAGCGATAACCATTTGAAAAATGATAAATGCGAGATGTGCAATGGCAATGATTAAACTATGATCTTTTCCAGGGCAAGGCCGACCTATCATTACCTCTTCAAAGATCCAAACAACCTGCAGGGAGCCCATGTTTCATACTCTTCAGCAATAACAAAATGGCCAGGTTTGGATCTCCATATCATATCTGTACTTTTATCAGACTTTATATGTTGGCAAGAACCTTTAACTCACAGCATCTTTAATCTTCCTCAATATTCTGAGCTGTGGTTCGCAGCTTGCTTGCAATCAAAGATTCGTCTCCAAACTGGTAATGAGCAGCCTCCCCTCTGATGAAAATCTGCACCTCAGAAACGATCTACATATCCCAACCAATTCTTGTTGTCTTTACCTCACAGGATAGCCTTTTCTATTTGCAGATGATATTCTCAATTGGCATTGTTTCAGAAAGAAGCCAGCCATCTTGTCGTTGAAACTAAGAGACTTTGGCGATTTTATTCAGCATCGAAAACCTGGTCCTTGGGGCCAGGTCAGATCGCATAGAGCATAGCGCATAGCGCATAGCGAAAAAGAGTAAACGGTGAACGGTAAACGGTGAATAGTTGCGGAGCCAGCGCATG
>JASFGC010000292.1:0-4944 GCA_050123975.1 Syntrophobacterales bacterium
CATGGAAACGGTTAGCTATGAAGATTTTGCCCGAGGCATTTCTCGCAGGATTGCAGGTAAGCGCATTCCCTTGCGAGGGACCATCGAGGTGACCCGTCGCTGCCCCCTATCATGTGCTCACTGCTACAACAACCTGCCCATAGCTGATCAACAGGCCCGTCGAACTGAACTGTCCTACGAGGAGCACTGTCGTATTCTGGATGAGATTGTGGAGGCGGGCTGCTTCTGGCTTGTGTACACGGGTGGGGAGATCTTTACCAGACCGGATTTCATATATATCTACAAGTACGCCAAGCAGAAAGGCTTGCTCATCACCTTGTTCACCAATGCAGTCCTGATCAATGAAAAGATTGTGAACTCGCTGGCGGAGTACCCGCCTCACTTTATTGAAATTACCCTGTACGGGCACACCAAGGAAACCTATGAAAAAATAACCGGTAAACCAGGCTCTTTCGAGCGCTGCATGCGAGGGATCCATTTGCTCATGGAACGTGGGCTGCCCCTGAAGCTCAAAACCGTGACCATGACACTAAACAGGCATGAGATCTGGGAGATGAAACGGTTTGTGGAGGAGGATCTTGGCCTGGAATTCAGGTACGATGCCATGATCAACCCGCGGCTTGACGGCTCTCAGAATCCTCTGGCCCTCAGACTTCCACCGGAACAGGTGGTGGCCCTAGATCTGCATGACCCAAAACGGTTGGTAGAGTGGAACCGGTTTTGTGAGCACCATGTGGGACCTCCTATAGACCCAGAGCAGGCCAGTGATCTCTATCAGTGCGGCGGTGGAATCGGCTCCTTTGCCATTGATCCTTCAGGAAACCTCAGTCTCTGCGGGATGTCTACCAGTGATACCTACGACTTGAGAGAAGGTAGTTTTCAAGATGGCTGGGAAAACTTTATTCCGACTGTTCGGCAGAAAAAGATCAGCAGGCAGACCAAATGCGTTGCCTGTGAGATCAAGGCAATGTGTGGTATGTGCCCGGCCAACGGCGAGCTGGAGAACAAAGATCCGGAAGAGCCCGTGGATTTCTTCTGCCGCGTGGCGCACCTTCGGGCACACGAACTCGGCTTAACCGTGCCTCCCCACGGCGACTGCGAATACTGTAAAACTCCGCTCTAAAACCCCTTCCCTGATATCCCCGGTAATAATTCGCCGAAGCCGTCATGTTGGACTTTTCTTGAGGTACTTCCTGATAGCCTCTTTGAATGCTTCAAAATCGCCAAGATTTTCCTTTAAATACTTGTATAGCCTGTCATTTTCTATTTTCCAGTAAATATGGACCAGCATGTTTCTGAACTTGACCATCTCCAACAACCGCCCGACCAGATCCCCCTCTAACACCCCTTGCTGCCCCATAAGCTTGATGACATCGGAATAGTCCTGTGGAAAGCCAAGTTTTCGCTTTGAAATAATTCGATTGCAGATGTCTATTATGGCTTCAATAGCTACAATGAAATTATATTTGGAGGTATCAACCTTTTCATAATGGCTTAGGAATTCATCTTCTGAAAGTTTCGAAAGACTTATGAGCTTACGGAGGGATTCATCCATTTCTGTGAATAGGCGGTTGAGAACGCTATTCTCCAAGTCGTTCATCCGATTCTCCTAAGACGATGTTCCTAAAGTAAAGCCTCAGATGGGGCAAAAAGTCGAAGTAGAGGCTTCGAGTGCGCGCCTCAAAATCAACCCGAAGCTCTTCATCCGTCGTGTAAAGGACTCGCCCTTGGGTCACCACGTCGAACCTGAATGGAAGGGGAGCCAGATTAAGAGGCCTGAGATCGAAGGTCACACCGGAGGTGGCCATATCTAATTCTGCACTCAAGGCGAGGGAATAATTGAACATGTCGCTACTATCCTCGAAGGCACTCGAATCAAAGTACACTGCCACGTCGATATCCTGGAAAAAGCCCTCCCCTAAGAACGACCCATACAGATAGGCAAACAAAACAGACTCTTTTTCCGCAAGCAACTCCCTGAGCTCTGAAATCAAGAGAGCTTTCTCTTTCTGATCCAACTTTTTTCTTGACAGAACCTTCATCCGAGACAACCTAGCATAAAGCAGGCCGTTCCTCAAACTAGTTTGTCATTCGAGCCCACCTGATTGCCTCCTTCCAGCTCTTGAATGGAGGTTTTGTTTTCTCCAGTGCCCTTTCAATATCCTCCCACGCCTCATTGAATGATCTCAAAATTGAAGAGATTCTTTGCTCTTCAGACAAAGGGTTAATAACGGCAACGGGTTTACCTCTATGTGTCAGGGTAAGGCGTTCACCTGCTTTGATTCTTTTTATGATGTCGCCTGTTCTTTCTTTCAATTGCTTGGCCGTCACTGTTCCCATTTTGGCGTCCTCCAAGTATTAACCTTAGTTCGTACTAGAATCTTCTTTCAGGTGTGTCAAGCAAATCCTGGCCCCAGACAACGCAAAGACTTAAAAAATCCCCCCAACCCCCCTTTAAGACAATTGAATATCGAACAGCAGAATCACGAAGGGATCACTTCGATCCGCCTCAGGCGGATTCGATATTCTGCGGTTCGAAAAGTTTCACTAATTGGTGCCAACCGGCAAAATCCCCCTAAATCCCCCTTTACAAAAGGGGGACTTTTCACTTCTGTTCCTAACTTGTCACCAGCCTCACCTTTTGACTTCCCCCCTTTTCTAAAGGGGGGACCGAGGGGAGATTTCTCAAGGTAACACTTCGTACAAAAATCATAAAATTATTTAATATTTAAGAAGTATTTTTGTACAAACCCAGTTTGAAATTGGTGCCATTTTTTTTCGCTATGCGCTCTGCGCTTTGCGCTTTGCGTCATTTCTTTTGCCATTTGGCCAAATCCGCCGTTGCTAAATCCATGTTGCCAGGCATGGCCTGATCTGCCAATAGGAATAGCAGCTTTAGAATTTCCTCTAAAGAGGTTCTCCGAGAACTCTTGAGTAAATTGATTCTTGACCTTGATAGTCATTGAAAAACGTTCACAGCAAAGAGCTAAAAGCCCCCTCTCCCTTGACGGGAGAGGGTTGGGGTGAGGGTGAAAAGGATTTAATTTCAATAGATTATATCCCCCTCCCCTTTATCCCCTCCCGCCAGGGGAGGGGAAGTATAACTTCTCGGTGAAACAGGATTCACCATAAGTCTTCTCCAACCGACATAGTTGTAGGACAGCTTCCAAACCCCCCTTTGTTAAAGGGGGGACCAAGGGGGGATTTTCCTCTTGGCTCTATGCTCTCTGCTCTATGCCTTTGACCATTTCCCCAACCTCCATTTGCCCTATGGCCACATTCTTGCAAACCCGTACGAATGGTCAAAAAACACAAAAGTTTATAACTATATGATTCCACTAACTTTTCACTCTTTCAGTGACCTTTTCCGGTCTTTGTTCCCCATCTTGTCTGGAAAGGAGCAGAATTTTGAAATGCGAGCAGAGGCAAAATTGTCTTTTAACATTTTGAAATATCAAGAAAAAACGCAAAGTGCTGAATTTGGCACACCATTTGCGTAAAAATTAGCCATTATTAAATGTCGCGACGGAGTATTGCGCCCGACCTTGAAAACTATGATGAAAAGACTTTGCCAAAATAGTCATCCACAGAATGCTCTTAAGCCATATTATGCGAAGCCAGTGGGATGCTCCTTCTTAGGACGGCTTCTGACTGTTCTCATCCCCACCATGATTTCTCTTGTTCTCATTTTTGCAGTCCAGATAGCCGAAGCCGCCACCTATTCTAATCCCGTGTCAAGTGTCGACCCAGGCTGGCAAAACAACAGGAAAAGAGTTGTATTTTACAATGGAGACCGCTTTTTTCTTCTCTACTCAAAAGGCGATGGATCCATCTACTACAAGTCAAGTGCAGACAACGTTAGCTGGTCGGGAGAATCCACCCTGGCCAATATTGACTACGCCAGCCTCTTCGATATTTATCTCGTAGATGATGCAAAATTTGATCTGGTCTACTACAGATATGTAAACCAAACAAGATATGTAAGGACCTGCACGATTTCTGGTGGAACGATAACGGTCGGTAACGCTTCGAGTGGGATCAATGCCACCCTCACAGGCATCGCAGTGGCGCGGAGCGGAACAGGGAGGATTTATGTTGTTGCCAGGAGTGGATCCACCATCTGGGTCAATTCCGCCAACAACACCGGAGATGCGGAGAACGTCACGGCTTGGCCGAGTGAGGTGGATGACAATAAGGCAGCACCCACAGCTGTCGCCATTGTGCCGTATCAGGGTACCGACGAGGTACTTGTGGTCTACACCAGGGATGAGGGAGGATCTTCCAAAGACGGCCTTTTTTCTAGAGTGGTCTCGTCTGGCAGTGGAGGGACCGAGGTAGAAATCAGCAACTATGACGCCCTGCCTGATTTTTCCAGCCCTGTGAGCATTTCAGATACGGATTTCAGAATCATCGTAAAAAACCCAACTAGTGGAGCCATGGAAGAGTGGAGATGGAACGACACCTCATGGACCCAAATAGATACGAATATCGATCCCGACAATGAAATAGATCACTCAAGCCCAAGCCTGTTCTACGACCGCTTATCAGGGGATATGTATGTCTTGTCCGTCGATACGGGAACCGATGATGTGGAACGCCACTACAAGGCCAGTGGCGGTTCATGGCAGACCGAGGTGATCGCCGACAACGGGGAAAGCTCCACCACCCACACCTATCCCATCACCCAGATGCACGAGCCGCCCTATGGAAGTTCCAGGACTTGCAACGAACTTGTGTGGGGGTATCGAACGACTGGTTATGATCTTCATGTGGGGTCAGAAAGTCTAACTGCCTGTGCCGATACCTCTCCTCCAGCGCCTGATCCAATGAGCTTTGCCACGCCTCCGGACGAGGTGGATACTACCAGCATCGATATGACCGCAACCACCGCCACAGACCCATCAACGCCGGTTGAGTATCTGTTCACCTTTACGGCCCGCGGTT
>JASFGC010000293.1:0-4932 GCA_050123975.1 Syntrophobacterales bacterium
TGTTGGAGTCCAGTATTAGGGGCCAACCACAGATATACTACCATCAACAGAGGAATCCTTATGACCGAACCTGACAACATTACCAAAGAAAAAGCATCCACAGGACCAGCAATTGACATAGCGATTCGAATCGGCGTCATAGCCCTTTTGATAGTATTGTGTTTCCAGATATTACGACCCTTTCTCTCTCTGGTGATCTGGGGAGCCATCCTTGCTATTGCACTCTACCCCGTTTGCAGAAGACTCAGAGAGGTACTGGGCGGCCGCAACAAAGTGGCGGCGGCCATCATTACTGTCGTTATGCTCCTTGGTATCATTCTCCCCAGCGTCCGGATGGTAGGCTCGCTTGTGGATGGGGTGAAATATATCAACCACAGGTTACAGAGCAGCGAAATGAAAATGCCGCCTCCTCCAGATGGTATCGATAAGTGGCCCTTGATCGGCAAGTCATTGCAGAGCGAATGGTATGATGCTTCGGAAAACCTGCAAGCGACCCTGACCCGGTTTCAACCTCAGGTCAAAGCAATGAGCTTGAGGCTGCTGAAGTCGGCGACGGGCACTGCTCTGGGATTGCTGCAATTCGCCCTCTCGATTATCATCGCTGGAATTTTCATGGCCCATGCAAAGGGAAGTGGAGAGATGGCAAGAGACCTGTTCGTGCGTCTGGCTGGAGAGCGGGGCGCTGACTTTGCTGATATTGCGGCGAAAACCGTGCGCACTGTGGTCAAAGGGATTCTGGGTGTGGCCATTATTCAGTCACTGTTGGCAGGTACTGGGTTTGCGGTAGCCGGGGTGCCGGGAGCTGGTCTTTGGGCCTTTGTCTGTCTGTTGTTGGCCATCATTCAAATCGGGATTTTTCCGGTTGTCATTCCGGTCATCATCTACATGTTTTATACCGCAAACACTCTTACTGCTGGATTGTTGACGGGCTGGCTTATTCTGGTTGGTTTATTGGATAATTTTTTGAAGCCCATACTCCTGGGACGTGGTGCTCCGGTGCCCATGCTCGTCATTTTTCTTGGAGCCATCGGAGGATTTCTTTCCATGGGATTTATTGGTCTATTTGTTGGGGCCGTCATCTTATCCCTCGGATTCAAGCTCTTCCGGGTATGGCTCGATGAGCTTTCACGTTCCAGTGAACAGACGGCAACCCTGAATGGTACTTCCTAGGAGCCGGTGGGCGGACGAGGGCAACAGATGACAACGACAATGAAAAGTTGCTGGAGGACATAACCATGAAGAAGGTAATGTGGCTTTGTGCCATACCAAGCATTGTCGTTTTATTGCTGGGATGCTCCGGATCCCAGGGCAAAAAAAAGCTGCCTTCAGTACGCTATTCTGGCATGACTGGAAAACGTTCGCTGGTTGTGCTTTTCCCCACGATTGGCGGTAAAGGAGCTCATTATGAGAGCCAAGGATTTCTCGACGAAGTGTGGGAAAGAGGATTTGAGGCCAGCATGGAAGTTCTTGATATCAAGCCGTCTCTTTATCTGGGAAGCAGAATTGTCGAGCTCGTGAAAACCGAGGTGATCGAGCCTGCGAAAGCCGAGGGATTTGAGGAATTCTACCTTGTTGGGATATCTTTGGGTGGACACGGCGCCCTGCTTTACGCAACCACGTATCCAGAAGATGTTGACGGTATCGTTCTTCTCGCACCTTTCATCAGTGGGGAGTTCGCCAGCGAGGCAATTGACGAGGCAGGTGGTCTCGAGACCTGGGAAGATTGTCCTTTTCTTGCATGGACGCATGCATGTAATCTGTGGAAGTCTTTGCAGGTTTATGTTTCGGATTCAAGGAATCAAAGGAAGGTAGTCTTGGGGTTTGGAACTGAAGATATATTCGTCGAGCAGTGCCGGATTCTGGCTGAAGTCTTGCTACCCGAACAGGTGTTCACTGTGCCCGGCGGACACGATTGGATCACGTGGAAAAAACTCTTTATAAAGGCGGCAGACTACTTCCTGGCGCTCAAGATCCAACGCGATAGAAAGTTAAAATCTCAACCTCAGTAAAGAATCAGAATCCAAAAGAAACGGCTCAAGGCACAGGGTACAGGGCACAAGGCAACAACAATCAAGGAAAACTTATTGTCTCCTTAGGCCTTGCGCCGTGCGCCTTACACCCCTTTTGTTGGCAAAGCCATTGAACTCTGCCCCCCCCGCTAGGCGGATCGTATCCTGGCCTCAAGGACCAGGTTTTCGATGTTGAATAAAATTTGACCCGATCAGATCTCCTGTTTATATTTAGTTTCACCTAACGTGCCGAATACACATGGGGTTAGACCCATGGGTCATAGACGACTTGCCCTTCTTATTTTGGTTCTCTTTTTTTTGACCGGTTTCACCAGCCTGTCCGCACAATCTCCAACTATTGAGCCGAGTGAAAAACAACTCTCAACCGTAGAGCCCTTCATCTACAGGATCGCACCTGATGCGAGAGGCGGTGAGGCTTACAAACTTGTTTACCTCGTACCTGTTCCTATAGAGCTTTATTGGAAGTTTAAGACGGACTTCCATGGCGATTTTGTCGAGACCAATAAGTATGTAATAAACCAGCGAGTCATCAGAGAAGAAAAAAAGACGGTGATAATAGAGAACAGGTTGTCAACCAAACCTGATTCGAAATTTAGATGGCGGAACATACTCTATCCGAATAGATATCGTTTGGACTTTGTCCTGGAAAACCCGGAGCAGTGTGGCCAAAGGTTCCATTACGGCCATTTCCAACTCGAAGCCCTCGGCACTTACACCAAGGTTTCCCATGTCGCTTATTTTGATTTTTTCGGCGCTTCCCTCTGGGCGTATTATCCTTGGGAAGGTGGCATGTATGCCTTCCTGGATTACATTGCCAGGTGGGAGCAAGAGACCATTCTGAAGGTGAAAGATGACTATAGATAGAAGGAGTCAGCCCTTCGACCCCTTCGATAAACTCAGGGCAAGGAGACAGGAGACAGGAGTCAGGAGAAGGCATGGCACCTGGTTACTCCAGCCTCACCCAATTCAGGGAGTCATGCTCTATGGTGATGCGGCCATTCTCATCAATAAAACGCCGGACACTATTTTCCTGAAAGTTAATTAAGTCCACCGGCCTCTCTCTTTTTAATCCGTCCAAAGCTTCTGTAACAATTTCAATGTAGGGCTTGAGAGGAGTTTCCCACTTTGCTATGGCCACGTGGGTGGCACGGTAGCGTCTAAGCAGCGAGCGTATCTTCTGAACGGTAATTTGTCCGGCCTCGCCCCAAAACTGTGGCTTACCCAGTTCATCAACAGCGACGACGTCGGGCTTGTAACGATCACCGACGGCCATCTCAACTGTGAGGTTTGGATAGTAAGGAAGATAGAGGGCCCACATGAAACCCTTCATGAGAACGTGGGCACTTTTTTCGTAGTGCTTTTTTACCAGGACGATTTGTTTGTCCTGGGCTCGGAAGGTCCACTTCCTACGCAGTTTCAGTTCAGATTCCATCCTTATCCAATGATTTTCTAGGCCAATCTCGGATGCACAGTTCCTAGTCCGCCATCGACGCCGAAAACCTGGCCCGTCACCCAGGCCTGTCTGGGATCGAGTAGCCAGGCCATGAGCGAGGCGACGTCAGACGGTTCACCAACCCTGCCCAATGGATGCATGGCTAGTGATACTTTCAGGCTCGTTTCATTGTTGGTGATTCGCTCTGTGGAAGGTGTGCGCACCAGCCCCGGAGCCACACAATTCACCCTGATGTTGTTTCTGCTGTAGGTGGCTGCGGCTGAACGCATCAAGCCAATGATGCCGCCTTTGGCTGCGGCAATGGCCTCGTGATTGGCAATACCCACCCGGGCGGCGGCAGATGAGGTCAGCACTACCGAGCCTCCATCTCGCCGCATAGCCCGTGCCGCCGCCTTTACCGTGGCAAAGGCTGAGGTCAAATTCACCGCAATGGTGGAAGCCCATTCATCGTCCGAGGTAAGGTGGGCCGGTTTAAGCAGTACTGAGCCGACACAATTGGCAATTCCATCGACTCGACCGTATGTCTCCACCGCCTGCTCCACACACTGTTCGACCTGATCTGTTTGGGTGGCATCCAAAACAAAATATTTTGCCCTCAGCTCATTGGCCAGTTTTTCCAGTTTTTCGCTGGTTTGAGCTCCTACCATCAGGTGAGCTCCCTGTGCAGCAAGTTGCCGACTAAGCTCTGAGCCGATTCCACCTGTGGCTCCGAGGATTATATATACGGGTTGTCCATTTTTGTCAGTATTCATAGGGAAACTTCTCCTCTCTCAGTTTGTGGTTTATGAACCTTTCAATTTTTCTATGATAGCTTCGGCAGCACACCGCCCCGACACCATGGCCCACTGAATGGAAGGTGAATTTCGGTATTCTCCGCATACAAATAACCCGGGGCGGAGTTGGGGGGGGTTTAAAGCTGGGTCTTTTACAGGTGGAAGCTGCGCTGGAAGTGCGTACTCGATTCTATAGCTCCTCAGATGGTGCCAGTGATCAACACCGGGGCCGAACCAATCTCTCAACTGACCTCTCACCTCATTTTCTACTTGAGCATTATCTTTTCTCGGATTGCCGAGAACCGTAACCGATATCAGGGATTTACCTGGAACCGCATAGGAGGGAGCCACTTCACTGAGCACTGAAATACTGGTGACCGGTCCAGTTCCTTCTCCATTCAAAACAAGAATAGGTTCAGCGATAGGTGGCTCCTGAGCAGAAAAGTAAAGACAGGTGGTGCTGCGGCTAGCGATTTTTGCACCATCTCCAAGCAACCGAGCCGCCTCAATCCCTTCGGTTGCTACTACAATTGCCTTGCCCCGCAGTTCTTCCCCGGAGTTGAGTATGACCTTCCCTTGCTGTAAACCTTCAACCCTGGCGCCCAAACGCACGGCCTCATTAGGAAGTGCGGATGCTAACTGATCGGCAATCGCACCCATACCGCCGGCCGGCAAA
>JASFGC010000294.1:0-4910 GCA_050123975.1 Syntrophobacterales bacterium
TGCCGCTGATGGCAGCCAGCATGCCCTTGACGTTGGCACAAATCACGGCCAATCCCACGGGATGGAGCTCTTCCGCCTCGTGGTCCCAATCCACCTCGATGCGCCGCTCAAAACCACTACTCAGTAAACTCGCACAGTCTTCCCGGTGCACCGAGACTCCCCTACCTCGGGTGATGTATCCGGCAATCTGATCACCTGGCAAAGGATTGCAGCACTTGGCAAAACGCACCATGATGTCATCTAAACCCTTCACCAGCACCCCGCCGGGCTGTCTCGGTCTCTCTCTACGCTCCACTCTCTCGACAATAGCCTCGTCTGGTTTCTCCTCAGGCTCTAACAAGCTTGTGAGTTTGCCGATGGCTTGCAAGGCGGAGATCTTGCCGTAGCCGATACTGGCGAGAAGATCATCCACTTTTTGCAGAGAGAACGCCTTGGTCACTTGAAGAAGTTCGTCGGAATGGAGGTATTTGGCGAAGTTGAGACCGTGCTTGCGGAATTCACGCTCACAAATTTCGCGGCCGAGAACAATGCTTCGCTGACGCTCCTCTGTCTTGATCCAGTGACGAATTCGCGTCCGGGCCCGTGAAGTCTTTACTATCTTCAGCCAATCCTTACTGGGCACGTGTTTGGATGAAGTAATGATCTCTATGATGTCACCATTACGTAGCTCGTATTTTAATGGCACCAACTTGCCGTTCACCTTCGCCCCGGTGCATTGATGGCCCACTTCCGTATGGATACTGTAAGCAAAATCTATCGGCGTGGACCCTCGGGGAAAGGCCTTTACGTCGCCATTCGGGGTAAAAACGTAGACATCGTCCGGGAATAGGTCTACCCGAACGGTCTCGAGGAATTCCCGTGGATCCTGAAGGTCTTGTTGCCATTCCAGCAACTGACGAAGCCAGGCGAAACGTTTGCTGTCACTTTCTGGAACGCTTGTCCCTTCCTTGTACACCCAGTGTGCCGCAATGCCTTCATTGGCAACGCGATGCATAGTGTCGGTCCGAATCTGAATTTCAACCCGCTCACCGTAGGGACCAATCACTGTGGTATGAAGGGATTGGTACATGTTTGCCTTGGGCATCCCTATGTAATCTTTGAAGCGGCCGGGAATGGGTTTCCAAATCGAGTGAACCACTCCCAGAGCCTCATAACACTCGCGAATGGTTTTCAGGATGATGCGGAACGCTGTGATGTCATAGATTTGTTCCAGATCAAGGTTCTGGGTGACCATCTTCTTGTATATGCTGAAGATGTTCTTGGGGCGGCCGTTCACCTTCCCCTGCAACCCGAAATCTGCCAACTTTTCCTGGATAATATCCCTGACTTCCTTGATGTAACGCTCGCGCTCCTGTTCATTTCTTTTCAGGCCACCAATAACCTCCTCATACATATCTGGATCAAGATAGGAAAAGGCAAGGTCTTGCAACTCCTTCCTGAGCCAGTCAATACCGAGCCTTCCAGCTAGTGGCGCGTAAATGTCTAACGTCTCCTGAGCGATGAGCCGTTGTTTTTCTGTGGCGTGAAAGTCGAGGGTGCGCATGTTGTGAAGTCTATCGGCCAGCTTAATCAGGATTACCCTGATGTCATTGGCCATGGCCAAGATCATCTTGCGCATGTTCTCGGCCTGGCGCTCTTCGTAACTGCCAAACTCAAATCTGCCGATTTTGGTTACGCCGTCAACTATTTGGCTAACTTCTTCCCCAAATAACCTTCTAAGATCATCCACTTTGGTTTCGGTGTCTTCAAGGGTGTCGTGAAGCAGAGCAGAGGCGATGCTGAAAACATCTAGTCTCATCTTTGCCAAAATGCCTGCCACTTCTAGAGGATGCATAAGGTAGGGCTCACCGGAAAGACGCACCTGTCCCGCATGAGCTTTAGCTGAATAGACGTATGCTTTTTCAATGAGACTTACATCTGCTTCTGGATGGTAGGAAAGAACTCGATCGACGATATCGTTGAGACGAATCATATTAGTTATGGGTCATGGGTTATGGGTTATGGGTTATGGGCTCTTAAGCATTACCCAGCACCACTCACCTATTACCTATCGCTGTGCTTGCTGTTAATACGCTTTCGCGAAGTATATCCTTTCACCAGATGGCTTATCACAGCGCACGCAAACCCCGTCCTCACCGTCGGACTCTATAGGAATGCAGCGGATTGTCGCCATGGTCTCCTGCTTAATCTGGTCTTCACATTCCGGGTCACCACACCAATGGGCGTGGAGAAATCCCCCTTGCTCTGCCACGATTTCCCTAAAAGTCTGGTAATCGTCAACCCGCATTGTGTTTTCTTCACGAAAACTCAGCGCTCGCTGGAAGAGTGAAGTTTGAATCTCATCCAGCAACTCTCTTATCTTTTCCTTCACATCATCCTTGGCCAAGCTTAGCTTTTCCCGGGTATCCCTACGGACAACCACCACCTCTCCTCGTTTGAGATCCCTCGGACCCACTTCAACTCGAATGGGAACCCCGGCACGCTCCCATTCGTTGAATTTCCACCCGGGAGTGTATTCCTCCCTGGCATCTACCCGATGAGTTATATCCCCGTCGAGGGATGCCACAATCTGGTCAATAAACTCCAGGATCTCCCCGTGGCCCTCTTTGCCCTTGAATATAGGAATAAAAACCACTGAAAGCGGTGCCATTTTGGGGGGCAAAACCAGTCCTTGATCATCGCCATGCGTCATGATGAGAGCGCCGATCATACGAGTGCTCATTCCCCAACTAGTGGCATAGACCAATTGCTGTTCCCCGTTCTGATCCTGGAAGGTGACATCAAAAGCTTTGGCAAAGTTCTGTCCAAGATTATGGGAGGTTCCGGCCTGCAAAGCCTTGCCGTCCTGCATGAGGGCTTCAATGGTGTAGGTATGCAGGGCTCCGGCAAATTTCTCCCGCTCGCTCTTTCGGCCGGGAATAACTGGAATTGCAGCGTACTCTTGAGCAAAGGTCTGGTATACATTGAGCATTTGCAACGTCTCTTCCTCAGCCTCTTCTGCGGTGGCATGGGCCGTGTGCCCTTCCTGCCAGAGAAATTCCGTCGTGCGCAGGAACAATCTCGTGCGCATCTCCCACCGTAGAACGTTGCACCACTGGTTGATCAGCAGTGGTAGATCCCGGTAAGACATAATCCATTTCTTGAACATGGCCCAAATGATTGTTTCTGAAGTTGGTCGTATTACAAGTGGTTCCTCCAGTTTTTTGCCGCCACCGTGGGTTACCACCGCGCATTCGGGTGCAAACCCCTCCACGTGTTCAGCCTCTTTCTCCAAAAAGCTCTCCGGAATCAGAAGCGGGAAGTAAGCATTCTCATGTCCTGTTTCCTTGAACATCCTATCGAGGTAAGATTGCATTTTTTCCCAGAGGGCATAGCCATTTGGACGAATGACCATGGACCCCTTCACCGGTGAATAGTCTGCCAATCGCGCTCCAATGACAACATCCGTATACCATCTGGAAAAATCTTCACTCCGCTTGGTAATGCCTCTTTTCATTGGTGCTATCTTCCTCCGTTTATCGCGAAGCGCAGAGCGCAGAGCGCATGGCGAGGAGAACTGAATCCGCAAAAGTAGTCGTCTCTTGCCAGCCTTTCAGGTCATAGAGGCTAGAATCGAGTATCTGTTTTCCTGGCTCTTCAAACGCTATGCGCTACGCGCTTTGCGCTATGCGATCTCTTCGTCAATCATCAAGGCGATTTCTTCCAGTAATCTTGACTTTAACTCCGCTTCAGGTATTTTCGCAACTACTTCTCCCTTTTTAAAAAGGATTCCCTGGCCGCGGCCGCCGGCTATCCCTACATCAGCCTCCTTGGCCTCCCCCGGGCCATTGACCACACAGCCCATGATAGCAACCTTGAGTGGGGTTTTCACCCGTAACAACTGTTCCTCAATTTCATGGGTCAAGTTGATAATATCTATATCGCTGCGGCCACAGGTGGGGCAGGAAATGAGTTCTATACCTCGCTCCCGAAGCTTGAGGGCACGCAGAATTTCGTAGGCGGCCCTTACTTCATTGATTGGATCACTGGTAAGAGACACTCGGATGGTGTCACCGATACCCTCAGCCAGCAGCAGGCCAATGCCAATGGCTGATTTAACTGAACCACAAATCAGAGTTCCGGCTTCAGTAACACCCAGGTGCAGCGGATAAGAAACCCTGTCGGCCAGTGATCGATAAGCTTCCACCATGTGCATAACATCTGAAGATTTCAGTGAAATCTTGATTTCATGAAATTTCAGAGACTCAAGATGCTCAACTTGGCGGAGAGCACTTTCAACCATCGCTTCCGCAGTAGGGCCCCCATATTGATGAAGAAGGTCCTTGTCAAGAGACCCTGAATTTACGCCAATGCGAATGGGCACGTTGCGCTCGGCAGCAGCCTTTACCACCTTGGCTACGGCTTTCTCACTACCAATGTTTCCAGGGTTGATCCGTAGACCATCCACTCCTGCCTCCAGAGCACCCAGGGCGAGGCGATGATCGAAGTGAATATCGGCGATAAGGGGTGTGACCGTCTCACGTTTAATGGTATTCAGGGCTTCAACAGCCTTTTCATCCAGCACAGCAAGCCGAACGATCTCACAACCAACTTCGGCCAACCGTTCAATCTGCTTAAGGGTAGAGGGGATGTCGCGAGTATCCGTGTTACACATGGACTGTACCACCACCGGGGCATCTCCGCCCACCGGTATTGGACCAATGTGAATTTGCCGCGTCTTTCTTCGGGTGATAGCCATATGGTAATTCTCTGCAATTAGTTAAATAGTTGATTAGAAAATTAGAGAATTAGTTAAATATTTCAAGTCGTTCAAGTCGCGTTTTCGAGGTTATAGGTTATGGGTCATAGGTGATAGGTTGTAACCTATAACCCATTACCCATCACCAATAACCCAAGAATCCTTTCTCGCC
>JASFGC010000295.1:0-4897 GCA_050123975.1 Syntrophobacterales bacterium
GATCCTACTCGAGCGCTTCTTGCGAAATCAATTCAAACCTGGAGTGATTGATGGACGTGCACAGGCAATCCAGGTAAGAAAACCAATGGACCGTTCAGCTCTCTCAATATATTGTGCCGGATTTTAGAAGCATTTCATTCAAATCAAAATGGTGGTTTTTCGTATTTACACAAAACGGCCTTTAACCCTATCCTGAGATTAGCGAAATTTCCCACTCTATCTCATCCTCATAAGAGCACACCTTGTCGTTGTTCGTCAGTTCCGAAAACGGATGTGACCTTCGGGGCCGGTATCTGGAAGTAGGAACTGAGAGGGCAAGGCGCAGGCGAAGTTATTTCTGCCGGTATGCGTCTTGCTCCATTTTGGGAAAGGAGATAGGAATGAAAATCCGCAAATGGATGTGGTGTATACCATTGGCGCTGCCAATTTTTCTGATAGTAACAGTATCGGCCCATGCCGATCTCTACTGGGAATCCGAAGTGAGCACTTCTGGGGTTCCTGCAGGTCTAGAGGGACTCCCCCCACATGCACGCTCAGCATTAGTCGATCAGTTCAAGCCTGAAACGAAGACCGTAAAATATTATCTAACCCCCCATGCTTCACGCACTGATTTAAGTAATGATATCATTATGATAACCGAGTTCAATACCATGACAATGTATCAACTTAATGTTGGTGATAAGACCTACACAAAAACTGACATGCTTTCTGGAATGGAACAAGATATGCCGCAGGACATGATGGAAATACGAGTAACTCCTACGAGTGAAACAAAAAAAATCTCTGGCTACAAATGCACAAAATACAATGTGACGATGATGAGAGAAAAAAGTGAATATTGGCTCTCCAAAGATGTAACGGGATACAAAGAATTCAAAGCAATAACTGCAAAGTGCGAAAAGAAACTTCAGAAAGATCCAATGTTGTGGAAAACGAGCGTGATGGGGATGGCGAGCCAATTGGAGGGATTCCCCGTCAAAACGGTGACGAATGTAATGGGCATAACGACAATAACCACTTTACAGAGGATTGAAAAGAAGTCACTACCGAACGATCTTTTTCAAGTGCCTAAAGAGTATAAGCTGCAAGAATTGAGAATGCCCAGATATTAAGTTCTTGAGCAAGAGGACCACCCCGAGCAAGTCCTTGGCGCGGTGTTGCCTCTTTCAGTGCGGGTGCATATATCGTTCACCAAACTCTACCGCTTTTTTCCTGGGAGTTTTCATTACATATTCTAAACTTTGTCTATTGAAATCTATCTACCCTACCCTATTTTGTGCCAAAGCAAATTCCAGTTGAGTTTGAACCCAGGGATGTAGTCGACACTTTTGCAGTTCTGAAGGGTTATTTGCTATACTATCAGTATGGCTGCAAAAGCCTCTCAGAAGATTGCAGAAGCTTTGAGCAGATGGCGTTTGCACCACCATGTTTATCTCTCGGTTCTCGCTATTCTCATCGGCATTCTTGGAGGCTACGGTGCCCTTCTCTTTCGCTACGCCATCAAGGTCGCACAATTCTGTTTTTATCAGAACACCAACGATATCCTAACCTTTGCCCACACCCTGCCGGTCTATCTTATAGTTGGCCTGCCCGCCCTGGGCGGTCTCGTTGTTGGCCCTATCATTTACTTTGGCGCTCGTGAAGCCAAGGGACACGGGGTGCCGGAGGTCATGGAAGCCGTTGCCCTCAAGGGGGGGCGCATTCGCCCGAGGGTGGCTCTCGTTAAAATCCTGGCTTCGGGCATTTCCATTGGGTCTGGTGGTTCGGTGGGTCGGGAGGGGCCTATTGTCCAGATCGGCTCATCCATTGGCTCAAGTCTGGCACAGATACTCAAGGCGCCCCACATGCGGCAAAGGACACTGGTGGGCTGTGGAGCCGCTGCCGGGATTGCGGCCACCTTCAACGCGCCAATTGCCGGAGCACTCTTCGCCGTAGAAGTACTCTTGGGAGATTTCGGCCTCGCCACTTTTTCCCCGGTGGTACTTTCCTCCGTAACTGCCACCACCATCTCACGTTACTATTTCGGTGATTTTCCAGCTTTTATCATCCCCACCTATAAATTGGTCTCCCTCTGGGAATTTCTCTTCTATCCTCTGCTGGGCGTTGCTGCCGGCTTCGTTGCGCTCTTATTCATTTTCAGTTTGTATAAATGTGAAGATTTTTTTGAGGCCCTAAAAATCCCAGAATATCTCAAGCCTGCTCTTGGGGGCCTCTTGCTGGGCTGCTTACTTTTGAAATGGCCTTATGTATTCGGCGTGGGTTACGGCTCTATTAACCTGTCACTCAAGAACCAACTGCCGGCTTTGCTTCTCTTCACGTTGGTCTTCATCAAAATACTTGCCACCTCAATTACTATTGGCAGCGGCGGCTCGGGAGGTATATTTGCACCCTCCCTGTTTATCGGCGCCATGACCGGCGGCTTTTTCGGCTATTGTGTGCATGAGCTCTTCCCTTTGCTCACAGCAAATTCCGGCGCCTATGCCCTGGTCGCCATGGGTGCCTTAGTTGCAGGCACCACCCATGCACCTATCACCGCCATCATTATTATCTTCGAGCTGACTGCTACCTATAAGATTATTTTACCCCTGATGATCACCTGCATTCTCAGTACGATTATTACCACTTCTTTGAGACGCGGTTCCATCTACACGATCAAGTTGTTTCGCAGGGGTATAGAGATCTCGCACGGCTGGGAACAGAATATCCTCCAAGCTATCAAGGTTCGAGACATCATGAGCGATGAGGTGGTGACTATTCCAGAGGGCATGCAATTAGTGGATATAATCAACCGTCTCAAAACGCAAGATGCCTCCTACCTGCACGTGGTTAGTGAGGGTAATGAACTGATAGGTATTATCTCCTTTCGCGACATCCGACCCGTGCTTCAAGAGGAAACCCTGAAACGGTTAGTTATTGCCAAAGATGTAGCCACCACTGACGTCACTACTATACGTCCTTCAGACAACGTCCAGCTTGCCCTCCAGGAAATGGGGAGCAGAGGAATTGCTCAACTCCCGGTGGTGGCAGAGGATGAAGGCCGGAAGGTGATCGGCACCTTGAGTAAAAAGGATGTGCTGGCAGCCTATGATAAGGCAGTGTTTCAGCGGGAAATAGAGGGGTATTGAGAATCTCCCCTCACCCCTGAGGCAGAATGTAAAATCATGGATTCGAGGGACAAAAAGCCGTTGACAACTGAGAAGCCCCCCATTTATATCGTTTCCGGTGGAACCGGGAGTAGCGGCGAACAATTGGTAAATACTGTTCTGGCGCAATTCCCCGAGAACCAGGTGCCGGTGGTCATCATATCTCAAGTCCGCCAGATGGAGGAGATCGAGAAGGTCGTGGATCAAGCAGCCGCCGCCAGCGGCACCATAATCCATACCTTGGTCGATGGCAGCTTGCGCGGAGCCCTACGCCGGCTGGGGCAAGAGAGGAGTGTGGTGACTATTGACCTTATGGGCGGCTTGCTGAGCCGTTTGACTGAAGTGCTGGGGCATGAACCAGTTGGCCAGCCCGGGCTGTACCGGCAGCTGCACCAACCCTATTTTGATCGAATAGAGGCCATTGAATTTTCCATATCCCACGACGATGGCATGAAACCCCACGATTTGTCTGAGGCTGATATTGTGCTGCTCGGAGTGTCACGTGTGGGTAAAACCCCGCTCGGTGCGTATCTGGCCGTTCAGGGCTGGAAGGTGGCTAACGTACCCTTGGTTATGGACCTGCCCCTGCCGCCGAAGTTGTTTCAGATCGATCGCCGGCGAGTTATAGGATTGAGCATTGAGCCCGATCAGCTTATAGTCCATCGCCAGCGGCGACAGAGTGAATTGGGTGTGTCGAGAGCTTCGTCCTACACTGATCCAGTAAAGATCTATGAGGAGGTGGAAGCTGCCCGTAAAGTCTTTCGGAGAGGTGGTTTCAGCGTCATAAGTGTCACCAATAAACCGATCGAAACCATTGCCAACCAAGTCATTAGGCTGATCAGCAGAAGGTTTGATGAAGGAAGCCGCAAAAGCTCAGCAACAGATACATCTCCGTAATCGCGGGTAGGTGGTGAACAAATGATTAAGTACAATTTGTCAACAATGTCCCCATTAGAATTGTTGCCTTGCACAAATTAGATTTTCTGTTGCAACTTTCCCAATCTTACTCTAGTTTTAACGTAATTTTTAAATGGAGTTCGCAATTCATTCTTGCCTCAGATAAAGCTTCGTAGGGAGCACCATGAGAAAACTTTGCTGCCGTCTGTTAGTCGTTACCTTGCTCATCAGTTTTTATCTCCCAAACACAGTTGCCCCCATATTTTCTATTGAGGAAACAGAAACTCAAACTGCAAGTCCGACGACAAAGCCCTATGCCAAACTCTCTTTGAGGAAAGAGCCCAAGAAAATGCTGACCGAAAAAGCTGTCAGGGCCATGCTAAAAGACCATAACTTCTATGAGAGGCGGTGGAACCCGGATGGTCTCTTTGAGAATGACTTTGTAGATAACGGTGATGGTACGGTGACTGATAGAGCAACAGGTCTGATGTGGCAGAAAAAAGGTTCGCCAAAGCCTCTCACCCTCAAGCGTGCTGCCTATTACATAGGTAGCCTTAACGATAAACAATTTATGGGGTATTCGGACTGGAGAATGCCCACTGTCGAAGAACTTGCCTCTCTTATTAAAGGCAATGTAAGGAGAGGACCCTACATTAATCCACTCTTCACCCCGAAACGGAAACCTTGCTGGAGTTCAGATAGCGGATATATAGAGGATAGGGATTTGAAAGATGTATGGACCGTCAGCTTTGTTGAAGGTAGAATCATCCGACAGTTGCTGGATAATGACCCACGTGAGATATTCGGCTATCCGGAAACGTATTATGTGAGGGTCGTTCGTTCCACAAGATGACAGG
>JASFGC010000296.1:0-4875 GCA_050123975.1 Syntrophobacterales bacterium
CACCTTTGATGAGTGCCTCAATGATCAGAGGGCAGACATTATTTTGGACTGTAAGGATGTAACCTTTATGGACAGTGAAGCTCTCGAACTATTGGTACGAATGCATGAAGAGTTACGAAATCGCGGCAACGTATTGAAAATAATCGGTTTGAACGATGTCTGTCGCGACATATTTGTCGCAACCCGACTCATACATCTGCATGTTTACGAAGATATCCACGAAGCCATCAGAAGTGAACGATGAAAAGCCCTGTTGTCCATAGAAGAAAGAAAATCGGTGAAATTTTGGTGGGCAAAGGTTTCATTACAGCCGACCAACTAACCGAGTTCCTCCGCACTCAGAAAGAGAGTTCCAAGCCCCTCGGACAACTCTTGCTCGAGGAGGAGATTCTCAGTCCAGAGGAATTGACCACGATTATTGGAGAACAGCTCGGCATCCCCCACATCTGGCTTCGCAAAGGCATGATCGACCCCAGAATTGTGCACGTCCTGCCCAAAGAGACGGCTTTACATTTTCAAGTTATCCCCATGTTTCGAGTCAACAATGTGCTTACCTTGGCCACCTCCGACCCCCATGCTTTCTTCGTGTTTGACGAAGTGTCCAAGATTACCGGCCTCGAAGTTCAGCCGGTCCTTTGCCGCGCCGATGACATCATTGATGCCATCCACGAGTGTTACCAGAAAGAAGTGAGTATCGACGATGTGTTGGCCCGCATGGATGAATCTGAGATTGAGGTGGTCAGTACCGCTTTTGAGAGGGAGATCAGCGAAATTGCTGAGATGGCTGAAGAAAGTCCGGTGGTTAACTGGACCAATATGGTCTTGCTGCGGGCCATTAGAGATGGGGCCAGTGATATTCATATAGAGCCACAAGCGGGCAAGTTTCAGGTTCGCCTGCGGATTGATGGTGTCTTGTACGAACTCATGTCTCCCAAGCTCGAAATGCACCCGGCGGTGGTCTCCCGCTTGAAAGTTATGGCCAATCTGGACATCGCAGAGCGGCGTATACCCCAGGATGGCCGCATTCAGGTTCAGGTGGAAGGTCGTAAAGTTGATCTCCGCTTTTCTTCCATGCCGGGTATTCACGGTGAAAAAGTGGTCCTGCGAATCCTGGACAAGAGCAGGGCCATGCTGGATATCAACACGCTGGGTTTTGACCCGGAAGTTCTAGAGCGATTCAAATCTCTGTTGAAAAAACCTCACGGGCTCATTGTCGTCTGCGGCCCCACAGGGAGTGGCAAGACAACTACCTTGTACTCTGCTATGACTATGCTCAACGCTCCTGAAAAGAATCTCATCACCATTGAAGACCCTGTGGAATACCAGCTCGATAGAATCAACCAAAATCAGACAAAACCCGCCATCGGCCTCTCCTTTGCCAAGTTCTTGAAACATGCTCTCAGGCAGGACCCCGACATTATCATGGTGGGGGAGATTCGAGACCGAGAAACTGCTGAAATTGCCATTCAGGCTTCACTTACCGGGCATCTGGTCCTGTCAACACTTCACACCAACGACAGTCCCAGTGCCATCACCCGTCTTCTCGAGATGGGTATCGAGCCCTATCTCATCTCATCCTCGCTTTTGGCATCTCTGGCTCAGAGACTGGTACGGACAATTTGCCCCGAATGTGCAACTGACTACTTCCCCCCCAAGGAAGTATTGCAGGAGCTGGGTTGCGATGGGGACAAACAGATGCGATTGTCAAGGGGAAAAGGGTGTTCTGAGTGTTATGACTCTGGTTTCAAGGGCCGCACCGGTGTTTATGAACTCTTTGAGATGGACACAGGGCTGCAATCTCTCATTCTGACCAATCCGACCATCGATACCCTCCAAGAATATCTGAGGAAAAACGGTCACGGGACCTTAAATAGTCTGGGATACAAGAAAGTGTTAGAGCGCATCACCATCATAGAAGAGGTAAAGAGGGTAACCTCTGTTGAGGGGGTTTAGGGACCAAGCTTGAGACCATAAAGCTTGGATGATTCAGCTACTTTATTGGGGTGAAGATCCGCATGGCCATTAGTTATGAGCAACACAGGGAAAACAGCCCCCATCGGACTGCTAAGCGTTTGGGAGCAGTGGGCAGCCGTATCCCCAAACTGCGCCTGGATATGTCCACCTTCTCTGGCCGCAGGATCAGAGCCAAGGAGATAATTTTCTTCACTTCCCAGCTATCGTTGATGCTGGAGGTGGGTACCCCCCTTACCAGCTCACTCACTGCAATAGAGAATCAAACCAAAAATCCGGCCTTCAAAGAGGTGATCCAGGCAATGGGCAGGGATATTGAAGAAGGCCTTCAGCTCTCAGACGCTATGAGGCGCCACCCGCAGGTATTCAACAGTGTCTTCATCAGTATGATCAAGGCTGGCGAGACCGGCGGGTTCTTGCAAAAGATTCTGGATCGGCTGGCGGAAATGCAGGAAAAACGTCAGGCCCTCATTGCCCAGCTGCGATCCACCCTGACGTACCCTGCCATCCTCTGCCTGGTGGGGCTTCTGGTGGTTATTTTTGTTCTGGTGGGAGTTCTCCCCAAATTCACCTCATTTTTCGCTGGCAAAGAAAGCATCCTGCCGGTTACCACTAGATTCCTCATGGTCATGAGCAAATCTTTACAAGGTTATTGGTGGGTGTACCTGATCTCCATTGCAGGGGGCATCGTGGCCCTCAAGCTCTGGAAAGAGAGTGAGAACGGTCAAGCACTGATAGACCGGTTTTGTGTGAGTGCACCAATGGTGGCCAGGCTGTACAACAAGATCTATACCTGCCAACTTCTGAGAACACTTGGACATCTGATGAGCAGTCAAGTTCCTTTACTGGAAGCCCTGGAGGTAACCCGGGCCACCATCAGGAATCGACACTTTAGCCGTTTTATAACTCAAATCATGGATCACGTGGAGAAGGGGGGGCGATTTGCCCAACCATTCACCAACAATCCCTACATCCTCGACTCGGTGAAGCAAATGGTAGCCACTGGGGAGGAAGTGGGAAATCTCCCCACGGTAATGCTCCGATTAGCCGGGTTCTACGATACGGAGGTGGATCGGGAGCTCAAGAATATTGCCTCTTTGATCGAGCCTATTGCTTTGATGTTATTGGGCGGGGTGGTGGGCGTTATCGTTGCCTCAGTGATCTTGCCCCTGTTCAGGCTCGCACATGCGGTGCATTAGAGGTTATTAGGCACATAGCTTGCATAAGGCAGAATGAATCACCAATACATGAGAAGGATTTTAAAAGAGGAGGTGTAGAGATGTTTAGGCAGATTGAGATGCAAAATCTTAAAAACCAAAAGGGATTCACCTTGATTGAGATGCTGGTGGTGGTGATTATCCTGGGAATCCTGGCCATGATCATTGTGCCACAGATTTCCGTATCAACGGACGATGCCAGGCTGAACACCCTCCAGACGAACCTCAACAGCATCCGAAGTGCCATCGAGGTGTACGCTGCCCAGCATGCCAACAGATACCCGGGTACCTACTCAGAGGCTGACGGTACAACTGCGGTGGCAGATGATGCTGCAGCTAAACAAGCATTACTTGCCCAGCTCACCCAGTTTACGGACGTCAACGGCATGGTAAATGGGACCAAAACTGCCACCTTCAAGTATGGTCCTTACCTGAAAACAGGTACATTGCCGCTGAACCCCTTCAATGACAGTGGCGATGTTGTCGTTGATTTCGATCAAGCTGACATCACCGCGGCAAGGAATCCCAGCGGTGGCGCTGAAGGCTGGCAGTATTTCGCACCCATTGGAGTTTTCTTCGCCAATGATAGTGCTGCCCACGCAGCTCTGTAAGAATTATGCATCCAGCTTTCGGGGCTGACTAGTGTTAGCTACGTATGTGAATAAGGGTTTCAGCCTCCTCGATTTGCTGATTGTCCTTATGATCCTGGGAATTTTGGGTGTGTTTGTGGCACCCCAGCTCCATTCGACGCTGAACGAGGCCAGGCTGAACGAGGCCACTGGGGAGTTGGTCTCCGGGCTTCACTACGCCCAGAGTCTGGCGATAACTCATCAGCGGCCATTCGGCCTCACGGCGAATGTGTCCGAAAACTGGTTCAGGGTCTTTGACCACAGGTACAGCGCTGATGCGAACCCTCACCACAACGAGACCCCTCCAGTGGACGGCTATGGTGTTGTACTCAACCCGGTGGACAAGAACTGGTACATGCTCGATTTTGACACCGCGCATCCATACGAAGGGGTAAGCATTGCCTCGGCACCTGCCAGTGGTGGAATGATCTCATTTTATCCAGACGGTCATTCCTCCTCTGTGGATAGTGTCTTTGTCTTGAGCTTCGGAGGAGAGCAGAGAACCATTACAGTTGACGGCACCACAGGCAGAATCAGCGTCAATTAGGGCGATAAGAAGGATTACTTTGGCCAGAAATCTCATGATATCTGACAATGAGGGTTTCACCTTTCTGGAGATTATCCTCGTTGTACTGATTCTTGCCATTGCCATCGTGCCTATGGTCCGCGCCTTCTCGCCCAGCACCTTATCGGCCAAGGTCGAAGAAGAGACGACGGTTCTTACCAATCAAGCCAGGGGCACCCTCAACCGGGTGATGGCCCTTGACTACGATACGCTCAACAGCAACCAGGGTACAACCGTTGACTTGGCAGCCCTTTTTGGCGGCGCCGCCGAAGCAGCCAAGGAATCCTTCACGTTCAACGGAGAGAACTATACCCCAACTGTGGCCATTACCGATGCGAGCAGCGGCGCCGGTGGCCTGCTTCAACTGACAGTGAAAATATCTCATATTCAACTCAGCACTCGCAAAGCGCAATATTGAAAGCAGACTCTGAAATCCCAAGCTCCACATGATCATATCTCTCCAGCAGACAGCCAGTGGTGGCAATACATGTGC
>JASFGC010000297.1:0-4834 GCA_050123975.1 Syntrophobacterales bacterium
TGGAGTTGTGTTAGCAGGAGAGAGCTACGAAGAGGGAGCTGTGCGCGAGCTTGCGGAGGAACTTGGAATTCGGGAGACACCACTGGAGGAGCTCTTCGATTTTTTCTATGAAAATGAATATATTCGCTTATGGGGGAGAGCATTTTCCTGCGTCTATGACGGGAATCTCGTACTGCAGGAGGAAGAGATTGAGAGCGGTACGTTCATGAAAGTGGACGAGGTACTGCGGCTGGCCGAAACAGAGCCATTCACTCCTGACTGTCTCTATTTGTTGCAGCGGTATCTCGGTGCCAGAAAGTAGTGTCTTGATTCTGTGCTAAAGTTGGAGGTAGTTGTAGTATGACCGAGAAGATACACATTGATGAATTGCCTATAACAGAGAAATTCATGCGACAGAAGAGACTCATTCAAGACAGAGGTGAGCTCGCTCTCATAGAAGATGGAACGGAGTTTCAGCATCTAGGCTATTTCAGCCTAAAGAAGGGCAAAGGTTATTACCGGGGAGGCCACTATCACCGAAGAAAAGTGGAGCATTTTTACATGGTAAGCGGTAGAATTCGCGTTCAACTCGTTGATCTCGACACCGGTAAGAAATCTGAGACTGTCATCAGGGAGGGACAGCGAGTTACTATCTATCCAAACTGCGCCCATCGCTTTGAAGCCGAGGAAGAGGCTCAGGTGATAGAATACTACAATTCAATGTACGACCCTGAGGATGATATTCATTACAGCGACTTCTAAGTGGTGCTAACCGGACAGTTATAATTTTGGTGGTACTAAGAGACAAAGACTAAGGTTTCAGGTTTCAGTGTTCAGGTTTCAGTATTTTTTGTTTTTTTCCCTGACACCTGACACCCGACACCTGAAACCTGATCCGCCTTCGGCGGAACACCTTAAACCTCAATTCTTGCGATTAGGGATTTTTGTTTCTCCTGTACTTTATGGACAATATGGTAGCTGGACATCGTCCACCGGTTTTGGATACATTAAGAATGAATAGGGGACATGAGGGTATTTTTCTGATAATGTCGACCAGTTCGTGTGAGGTTCCATTACTATGACCGCAACTAATCCTTCCAATTCTGAATCACTTCTCCTGATGATAGCCGGAGCCAAGGGGGCTGTCGGATCCACCGTAGCGGTGGCCTCTACGGCTATGCGGTACCAGCCGGAATTGGTCTTGCCAAGCTTAACAACGAAACACTTATTGCCCGGTTTGGATCCTTCCCAGCCAGTTCAGGTGGTGGGCTGGGATGCAACTGATATGACGCTGCCTGCAGCCATAGGGGCCCAGGGGGTACTATCGGAAGACATATGGAAGCCATACGCGGACGAACTCGAACAGGTACAGGTGAAGACATCACCGTCGGACAGCCTGGATTTAAAGGGCCAGGTTGAACAACTGACCAAGGACATCCAGGAGTTTAGAGGCCTCTATCCCAATTCAACGGCTGTGCTCATCAATCTGCTGCCCGCGACTGTTACAGAAAATCTGCATCGTTTCAAGAGCCTTTCCCAACTGTATGCTGGATTCGACCCCATAAACTTCCCTGATCTCCCCTACGCCATAGCAGCGGTACTGGCTGGTGTTCCGGTGGTTAATTTCACCCCAAATGAGGTGGAAGTCCCTGTGGTAATAGATGAGGCTATCAAACGAGGTGTTCCCATATCAGGGCGTGACGGCAAGACCGGTCAGACCTATTTGAAAGTTGTATTGGCTTCAGCCCTGAAGGCCAGAAATCTGTTTGTGGATGGCTGGTACAGCCTGAACATCCTCGGCAATCAAGATGGGAAAAACTTGATGGATCCCAAGAGGGCTGCAGGGAAGTTGTCGAACAAGACTGAAATTCTCGATGAAATCCTGGGTTATCCAGTCGGTGAGCGATATGGTGCTTCTTCCCACCAGGTTAAAATCGACTACTATCCTCCACGCGGTGACGCCAAAGAAGCGTGGGATGTGATTGATTTTCTCGGCTTGTTCGGACTGCCCATGAGCATCCGGTTGAATTTGCAGGGCAGGGATTCAATCCTTGCCACCCCCCTTGTCTTGGACCTGGCCCGTTGGATGGTTGTTTTGCAAAGGGCGGGTCGCGCCGGCCTGATACCCGAACTGGCATTCTACTATAAGCAGCCACTGGGCGATGATGCTCCCGTGACCTTTCAAGACCAGCTTTCCAGGCTTCGCCAGTTGGCTACTGCCCTGCGAGGTATTAGCAGGCAGCAGGCAGGGGACAGCAGGCAGTAAACACTAGAAACTAGGCACTAGGGACTCAACACGAAACGATGATACTCGGGTACAGCACTAACGCCTTTGTGAGATTCTCTGTTTTCGAGGCAGTAAAGAAAATTGGTCGCTTGGGTTTTCGAGGGGTAGAGATCATGTGCGACAGGCCCCATCTTTATCCCCCAGATTTCGGCGAGGAAAACTTAACCCGACTGAAAGCCTTAATTGATGAGCAGGACCTCAAGGTTACCAACCTGAACAGCTTTACCTTGTTCGCAGTCGGAGACACCTACCTTCCATCCTGGATTGAACCCCAGGAGGAAAGGAGGGAAATTAGAATCCAGCACACCTTACAATGCTTGAAAGTGGCCGACTTTTTCGGCTGTAAAAATATATCCGTGCCACCCGGCGGGCCAGTTGGTGAAATTACGCGAGCAAAGGCTATGGCCCTGTTTCATCGAGGATTGGAGAGGGTCGCACCTTTAGCGCAGGAACTGGACATAATGATACTGGTGGAGCCCGAGCCGGATCTCTTGATGGAAAACACTAGAGAATTCAAAGAGTTCATTGTGGATGTCAAATCGCCTGCCATCGGGGTGAATTTCGATATTGGACACTTTTTTTGCGCAGGGGAAAACCCGAGTGAAGCCTTTGAAGAACTTTTCGAATGGATAGGTCACGTTCATCTCGAAGACATTGACTCAAGCCGGGAACACAATCATCTGATTCTCGGTCATGGGGCCATTCAATTTCCGGAGATATTCGAAACAATGCTCAGACTCGAGTACCAGGGCGATGTCAGCCTGGAACTTTATCCATATGTGGATACACCCGAGGAAGCAGGCAGGGAGAGTCTAGAATATCTCCAAACCTTACTGCAAGAAGCCAACCTGGATCTAGACTTCTAACATTCCTAAGACCAGTCTAGCTCACCGTAAACAAGTGCCCTTGATAAGGAGGTCATTTATCATTTCGCATTTGTCATCTCGCATCTGTCATTGCACATCTGATGTGACACTGATTATGATAGTTCATTGAAATGTGAAATGCGAAATGCGAATTGTGAAATGATAAATGTGCTCAGTGCCTAGTTGAACCGATGGTCGCTTAATGCCTTCAAAACCCACCTGCTGTGCTGGTGGTATAGTTTAGCTTTGCTTGTAGAATGAGTATGCTGCGGTGGTCTTGGGAAAGACGACCGCGCAGCAAAATCCCCCCGCCCGCCTCGCCTGAGCGAGAGCGATGGCGGGCAGGCCTCGTTCCCCCTTTAAAAAAGGGGGAAGTAAGTCGTTTTCCTGCAAGGATCCCATGTAAAGCCCCCCTTTTGTGAAGGGGGGTTGGGGGGATTTTATTTACTTAAGATATGACAAGATGATTTCAGCACAGACTTTGGCGCCATTGCAGGGAAGGGTGGGAGCAACCCGGGGCTGTCTCTGGAGTTCTTCTATGGCAGCTTCCCACTTTCCCGCATAAAGATCTTCGGAGGAGATATATACGGTAGTCAAGTGCTTGGCCATCTCCCGTACCAGGATGTCGTATTCGGGGAAAAAACCGCGGTCCGTGTATATCACCGGAGTACCATGGGCAAGGCAGTCTGAGACAATGCCGTAGCCCGGCTTAGTAATCACACCATCAACCGCGGCAACCACATCCTCGTAGCTAAGCGGGTGGTCATCCAGGCACATACCGTTGCGAAACTGAAAGCTCAAAGGGTGTTTGAAAAGAAACATCGCATCGGTAATTTCCTCTAACCGCTTGAGCGCAGTCTCGCCCAGTTCGAGCCAACCGAAAGAGATAAGATAGACCTTCTGATCTAGACCTAATCCAAGAATTTTCAAAGTCTCCTCGCGTTTTCGTTGAGCCCGACGCGCCACCAGAGGGACATCTTGAATATGAGGACAGGCAGAGCAATCCCCGTGCATGGGTAATTGGAGGAGAAGATGGCATTTATGGTATGATTCCCGGATCCAGTCCACCAAAGGAGTCCAACGGGAGTCTGCGGCAGCGTATGCCTGATATATCCAGTCCCAGGTAAAGTTTCCCATCCCTATAGCTGGAATGAAAGCCTGAGATGCAGCCGCAAAAGGCAAGAAGGGAATATCGCAGACGACAGTCTGAATCTCTTGTGTTTTGAAAAAATGAATTTCATCTGCCACCAGAGCATCCCGTTGGTCATGAAGAGATTGCAGTCGCTCTAAGGTGGCGCTCAGATCAAATTGGATGCTGTCTCGTTGAACCAGACCAATATCGAGCTGTCTTCTCCTGATAGGCACAGAGTCGCCTAGACTCTGATGCACAAGGAACTCAGGAAGGGTGGATACGATCACAATCTCTAAAGCCGGTGCGAGCACCAGTAAATGACGTATCACCTCGATGGAACGCACCGCGTGTCCAAACCCGTGCGGGGTGATGTAATAGGCGAGCCGTTTTTGTTTCATTTCAATACCCATGTTAGTTTGGTTAAGCTGAAAAACCTTGGATGTGTGATATGAGATGTGGGATGTGGGATGTGGGATGTGGGATGTGGGACTCTGTTTATTTAGAGTACCTTCACACCGCGAAATAATCTCACATCTCACATCACAGATCTCATATCGTTTTTCTCAACGT
>JASFGC010000298.1:0-4823 GCA_050123975.1 Syntrophobacterales bacterium
AGCGTGCGCGTCCGCATCCTCAAACACCACAGCTGCAGGCATACCACCCGGGCCGGCAAAAAAAAGCTTGTCGAAACCGCTATGTTGGCTGCGGTATGCTTCCCCCACCGCCGAGGCTCCGGACATAAAGAGAACCCTGACCGCCTCATCCTCCACGCACTCTCGGCCAAACCCCCGGTTATCTTGACCCATTACCGGTTCAAAAGTCTCAAAGGGCTTGCTTAGTTGGGCGATCAGAGCAGCCGTACGAGGTGTCTGCGAAGAGAAACTGAAGCGCAGTCGATTCCCTGTGAGCAGTGCCGAGCCCCCGAGACGTGCCAGCATTACGCTGGGAGCGTCGTAGGGAAAAATCGCCGCCACGGTACCATAGGGTTGACCATTTTCCACCCACTCGATCTCCTTCTCCATCGTCCGCAAATACTCAACCGCCAGTTTTACTTCCACAGAAGTGATTTTTACCGGAAAGCCGGCGTCCAGGGCCGCGGCTTCTTGGAGCTGCACTGTTTGACTTTCAAGACCATCAGCTAACCGCTTTATTTCTTCCAGGCGTTCTGTGTAATCCACTTTTGGCGCCTCCATTTTCCTCCTTCTTGCGAGGTTACCGGTACAATTTACCTCTATTTCTCCCAACTGTCACTGTCGTTTTCTCCTTCCCCGCAAGCAGGTCCTTTCTCCCACAATTCTCATTTTGCCATGTGCCTAGAGACAAGCAGGTCGCTGAAAAACTCAATACTTTGACACGAGACCAAGTCTGTAATTCCGGAAGGCGCGAAGCGACTATCCGGAATCCAGAAGAAGCAATGGTTTCCTGGATACCGGATCTCGTCCGCCTTAGGCGGACTCGTCCGGTATGACGTTTGGGACCGTTTCCATGCTTTTTCAAAAACCTGCTAGTGTCTAGTAAAACAATGGGGGCGACCTGGAAAGTTCTATACATTGGCAAGTGTTAATGACCTGCGCTATACTGTGTCCCCCGAATGGCGAAGAATCTCACAATAAAGAACTTGATATGAGTGCTGCCCAAAAGTTCAAACCGGTTTGGAAGGACCAATATACGATTCACTCATATCAGGTGGATATGAACAATAATGCGACCCTGGTCGTTTTGTGTCAGCTCATGCAAGAATCAGCCTGGAATCATGCTGATCATCTCGAACTCGGTTTTTCACATTTGAACAGAAAAAACTTTATATGGGTTCTCTGCCGACAGTTGGTAAAGATGTATTCTTTTCCCAAATGGGGGGATATGATCCAGGTCCATACGTGGCCGACGGCAAAAGACAAACTCTTTTGTTATCGTGACTTCAGAATCTCAGACAGTGCTGGCTCTGTCATCGGTGAAGCGACCACGAGCTGGTTCGTCATCGATCTCGCTACCAGAAAACCTCAAAAAACAGATTCGTACTTCCACGTAGATCTAACGCAGGATGTTGAGCCTGTGTTCACAGGCAAGTTACATAAGCTACAACCTTTAACTTCAACAGTTAACACAAGATTGATTCAGGTTACCTACGGGGATCTGGATAGAAATGAACATGTAAATAATGTGAGATACATAGATTGGATTCTCAATGGTCTTCCCTTTGATTATCTAAGAACATATGAGTTGAAAGAGATGGAAGTCAATTATCTTTCCGAAGCCTCTTATGATGATGAAATCTTGGTTTTTTGCGAAAAGAAAGAAGCATCTCATTTTTTCCACAGTTTGATTCGGAAGAGAGATGACACTGAGCTTTGCAGGGCCCGAACAGCGTGGGAGAGCATGAGTAAATGATAAGTGAATCTCTTCGACCAAAGCTCGGAGCTTCTAAAATCTTTCAAAAAATATCTCCTCATCCTCGGAGACTGAGTCGCAATTCACCCTACCCGTCATTCCGGACGAGCACCGCTTCGCGGGGCGAGATCCGGAATCCAGTGAAAGTTCTATGCAATCGTCTTCTTCCTGGATCCCGGCTCGCGTCCGCCGTGGGCGAACTTGGCCGGGATGACGAACTGTGACACAATCTCATAGGAGGCAGAATATCGAAGTGAAAAACATTGTTTTATTTTTTCCAAGAAATTCTGCTGTTTCCGCCGGAGGCGGATTCGATACTCTACATTCGAATTAAAGAAGATAAAGGAGCTGTGTTGAGATGTTATTGGTATCAGAGGCATGGAAGACCACCTATCCAGGGGCAGCAGCTGGAATACTGGTGATGAACAATGTTGCCAACCCTGCTCATCACCCTGTGTTCGATGGCCATAAAGAGGAATTTCAGCAACAGCTTCGGTCCCGTTTTGCCGGCTATGACAGGGCTGGACTCAAGGCTCTGCCGACCATTCAAGCATATAACAGCTATTACAAGCGCTATAAGAAGAGCTACCACGTTCAACTCCAGCTTGAGTCTGTCGCTTTGAAAGGCAAATCAATTCCCCGGATTGCCGCACTGGTTGAAGCCATGTTTATGGCTGAGTTGAACAGCCTGCTCTTGACGGCTGGTCACGACCTGGAAACGGTCCAGCAACCAATACAACTCGAGGTGGCAGAGGGCACTGAATCTTACATCCTGCTCAACGGGAAAGAACAACTGCTCAAGGCTGGTGATATGTTCATGGCCGATGCTGAGGGTGTCATATCCAGCGTCATCTACGGGCCCGATCAACGCACTCGAATCACATCCGAAACTCGGCAGGTCGTCTTTGGAGTGTATGCTGTCCCAGGTGTTTCAAATCAAGCAGTACAAGGTCACCTGGAAGACATTCGAAACAATATCATGCTCTTTGCCCAAGACGCTGAGGTGGAGGTGCTCCAGGTCTATACCACCGAATGAGAATGGACTCATGATCATATACGACCAAGAAGAAAAAATGACCTTATATGAGTTTGGTATTGAAATTCCTGTCTCTGAGAGCAGGGCGAGCAAAACTTTCGAGCAATTGAAATCTCACAGAATACTGGGAGAAAAGATACACGACTGGCACATAAAGAAGGTGGAAGAAAGAATTTCAAGAACCGATATACTCCGGGTGCATTCGAAAAAATTTGTGGAAACCCTTTATTCTGACCAACTCGAGGCTGAAATAATCAGGGCCTACGAACTCATTGACAACAAGGGGCGATTTCACCGCTATGATCCCGCTAAAGCCACTATCCCCCTGACTGATCTGTTTGAACGCATCCTGATTAAGGTTGCTGGAACATTGCAGTGCTGCAGGGTGGCCCTGGAAAAGGGTTTTTGTTTTTACTTTGGCGGAGGGATGCATCACGCCCAAGAAGACTACGGCAATGGCTTTTGTCTTTTGAATGATATTGTCATCGCCCTTCGCAGACTCCAGGCTGAAGACATCATCAAGAAAGCGTGGGTCATAGATGTTGACGCCCATAAGGGAGATGGCACTGCTGCCCTAACAGAAGGAGATGACTCAGTAACAACCCTCAGCATCCATACGGCAAAAGGTTGGCCTCTCGACCAGGATAAGTATGACAGCGGGGGAAAATTGAACCCCTCTTTTATTCCCAGCGACATAGATATACCCATTGCCGCAGGGGAAGAGCACCTCTATGTAACACGACTTAAAAAAGGGCTGAAAATGTTAGACTCTAGTCCAACCCCTGATATTGCCGTGGTCGTCGCCGGTGCAGATCCTTACGAGAAGGACGAACTCCCTTCGGCAAAACTCCTACAACTATCTTTAGAGCAACTGCAGGAGCGAGATCTACTGATTTACGATTTTCTGCAAAAGAAGTCCATCCCCATCGCTTATCTCATGGCTGGTGGCTATGGTGACAGCGCCTGGGAAGTTTACACCCAGTTTTTGGAATGGGCCTTGCTTGATAATCTGCAGTGAACGCGGGAGCAGTAGCTATGTCAACAGAGGCGCAAAAGAAAGACGGTTTTCTCGTTGGTGTCATCTCGGACACGCACGGTCATTTACGACCTGAGGTGGCTGAAGCTTTCGCTCGTGTAGATCTGATCATTCATGCTGGTGACATTGGCAATCATGAGGTGCTCGAGGCATTGCGCACCATAGCCCCTGTACATGCAGTGAGAGGAAACATGGACGGTGGCTGGGCCTATGGTCTTCCAGCTACTGAAGTGGTAGAGATCGGCGAAATTCTTATTTATGTGCTGCACGATGTCTCTTTCCTCAACCTGGATCCTGCCGCAGCCGGTTTTGTTGCTGTCATACATGGTCATACCCATAGAGCAGCGGTCGAGAAGAGGAAAGGTGTGCTTTTCCTCAACCCGGGCAGTGTTAGCCCTTATAGTTCTTCAGGCACGGTTGCCCTGCTCCGTATCCGGAAAACCTCCCTTGAACCGGAAATAGTGGAGCTATAGTTTGAGATAAACTGGGCAGATACACGCGGGAGTGTTTAGCGCTCAAATCCGAGAGACCAATCACCAACTCTTAGGGTTTCAGGTGTCGGGTGTCAGGTGTCAGGGGAGAAAAACAAGAAAACTGAAACCTGAACACTGAAACCTGAAACCTTTTTTCCCTCTAGACCTGTAAGAAATCTCCCTCAGTGGTCGACTATCTGTCAGCGATGGGTTGGAAACTCATCAGCTACGGGTTACCTTTAGACTTGTGAATTGTTGGTGGCATAAGGGGGAGCAGCAATGAAAAAAGCAGTAATACCTTTCGTGGTCTACATCCTCATTTCTGTGGGTCCAGCCTGGGGGCAGGATGCTACGTATTTTTTTAATCTTGGCCTGGGAAGTTCCGCGGTCAACAAAAAGATCCACTACTTCACCAAGGCACTGGAGCTGAATCCACAGCTGGCAGTGGCCTATGACAGAAGGGGGCGACTCTATTACTTCAAAGAAGATTACGACAAGATGATG
>JASFGC010000299.1:0-4780 GCA_050123975.1 Syntrophobacterales bacterium
CTGGAATAAATCTCCAGGAGTTGTGGCTCAGCTTTAGGGAAACTCTGCTGGAAAGTCACCAACCAGAATTTTTCGTTCTCTCCCCCCTCTCTCTTTACCGTGGATTGATGCAGGATTCCTTGGACCAAGACAAGGATCATTACCCCGACCCCATAGAGTTGGCCCTCAAGAATATTTATCCTAATGGTATTCCGCTGAACCTGATGGATCGCGATATTCCTCTGGTGCCCAGTGATAACGGCCTGGCAGGGAGAGTCTATAAATCAGCCCAGGCTTCCACCTTTTCCCATTGCTTCCGCTGCGTGACCTGCACTAACGCCTGCCCGGTGGTTCGCAATTACGAAAAGCCAACGGAAATTGTGGGACTGCTGCCCCATCAGATTATGCACGCCGCCGGAATGGGACTCTGGGATATTGTCTTCAGTTCAAGAATGCTGTGGGACTGCCTCGGCTGTTATCAGTGTCAGGAGCACTGTCCACAGAGTGTGTGCGTCGCTGACATCATTTACGAACTGAAAAACATAGCGGTCACTCGAGCGAAAGAAAAGCTCACTAAAAAGACAAAAACATAAAGGACTGATGCAATCATGAAGTACACATTACTGCGCTGCTGTACTACTCCTATAGTGTTGCAGCAATATGAATGGTCCACCAATGCGGTACTCGACAAACTAGGCATTGGCCTGGTGGAGGTCGAAGAATTCGGATGCTGCGGCTATCCCTTGAGAAACATAAATTTCAAGGCCTACGTTATTTCTTCTGCCAGGAACCTAGCTCTTGCTGAGCGGGAGAATCTCGACCTACTAACGGTGTGCAACTGCTGCTATGGAACTATGAGACACATAGAGCAGCTCCTACAAGATGATGGTTCCATCAGGAAAGAAGTCAATAACACCCTCAAAAAAGAGGGATTGAGATATGAAGGAGATATAAAACCGAAGCACCTCCTGCAGGTCCTTTACGATGAAATAGGCATCGAAGCCATTGGAAAGCAAATCGTTCATACCTTCAAAGATCTCAACATCGCTACTCACTATGGTTGCCGTATATTGCGCCCTAGCAAACTTATCAAGTTCGACAAACCTCATTCTCCCTCAAAATTTGATCAACTCGTAGAGGTTACGGGGGCCAGCAGCGTCGATTGGCTCAGGAAGCATGAGTGTTGCGGCTCTCCATTGTGGGGCGTAAACGAAGACCTTGCACTGGATTTGATCGAAAACAAGCTTAAGTACGCCAGGAAATCCGATGCGGATTTCATCTGCGTTTCCTGTTCTTACTGCCAGGTTCAGTTTGATCACGTTCAGAAAATACTGGTCTCTCGTCGGGGCCCCGAGCATCAGCTACCCTCCATTCTCTATCCTCAACTTCTCGGGCTGAGTCTGGGTATAGACAGGAAAACCCTAGGATTGCACATGAATCAAATATCTATCGAAGATATCGAGCTTTATTTATTGGATAAAGCGGCCTCGCAAAGTTGATTCGAGAAGACTATCCCGCCAATGTCTCATGGTTCTTTGCAGTAGTTCGAATCATCGGCTCTATTACTCGGTGCCATGGTAGGACAACTACGCTCCCCGCAACCGCAACCTTCCGATTTCTCCGCTAGAGTGCGGTAGAACCACCTTGCCGAAAGAGAGAGAGCAACTCCGGCGATGATGAACACCACAATAGATTCTGCCATAATACTTTCCTATTGGAACCGACTATTAAAAGACACTCAGTGCTGCAAAAGATAACAATTTCAATACTACTAAGAAGGTGGGAATTAAACCATTACCCGCATGCTTCAGGACAAGGTGTCCAAAAAACAGAAACCCCGCCGGTTCTTGCAAATCTGCGGGGTTTTTCATAGAGAGACTGAGTCAACAACCGGCAGGGTTTGTGTCCAATTTACCAACGTCTATGTACGAAGACTCGATGCGGCCACTCTTCCACAAACGAATCCACTTTCTCCCAGTGCACTGTCCGGTGGGAGTTGCTGTGGTATTTCTTCAGATGATAAGCCACAGACATAGCGGTAATGCCAATAAGAATTAAACCTGCAGAGAATAAACCTACCAGTAACATTGGAAAAAAGACTACAAGGATACCAAACATAATAAAGATCGCACCAGGTACGTAGAGTGAGAATCCTTTCATACCCTTTTTCATTGCTCCTCCCCTCCTCTCACCTGAATATTGTATGAACAATGCGGACTAATCAAAAAATTGGCGGGGTCGGCGTACAATACATCGGATACGCCCTTTCCCCGCCCTTTTGCCAGATTAAACCGGCTGAGATCTGAGAGTGATTAGTGTTTTACTTCGATCTTTTTGGGCTTGTCTTCTTCGGCCTTGGGCAACGTAACAGTCAGTACTCCGTCTGTGTAGGCGGCGTCAATACCTTCAGCCTCGACCTTCAGCCCCAGGTTCAAGCTCCTGGAGAAACTTCCAAATTGCCGTTCAATCCGATGATAATTCTCCTGCTTGTCCTCTTTTTCCATCTTCCGCTCACCTTTGATGGTAAGCAAACCATCGGTGAGGGTGATGTCAATGTCCTCGACCTTCATGCCCGGAATTTCAGCCTTTACAATAATCTCACCTTCGGTTTCAGAGACATCAAAGGCTGGCATCCACTCTTTTCCACTCGTGCTAAAACCGGGAAGGTCAAAATCCTCCAAAAACCAGTGAAAGAGATCTTTTCTTGGCCGAGCAAGCGGTGTTCTGTATCGTCTCCACGGTACCATCTCAAACATTTTATTTTCCTCCTTATTCAATTATTTCAATTCATTAAACTTTGTTGTGTAATAATTTAATCATCATTTTTTCATCGTCAAGAGGTGCATTAAGATTTTATTACTTCAGATGATTATTACAGGGATAATTGGTGGGAGTCTGTGGTTTTTGGTGAGAAGTATTCAGGGGCGAGGGTTATCCTCGCCCCTGAAGTTTTTCGCCCTCCAGTCAAGCCGATTTTATTCTGATTCCAGAGTCACGGTTACATAGAAAGTCCTGCTTCCACGTTTAACGAAAAATAACAAGGACTCACCCGCTTTGGCTTTCCCTACCAGTCGCTTATACTGTTTCGTATCTTCAACAGCCTGTCGGTTTATCTCTTTGATGAGATCCCCGCGTCGCAAGCCAGCCTCAGCACCTGCGCTACCCGAGTCAACGTTGGTAATCAGCACACCCTTTTCGCCCCGAGGCCAGTCAAATTGCTCTGCCAGTTCCGGAGTCAAGGTCTGTACGGTAAGGCCGAGATCAGTGGTAATGGTCTTTTCTGTCTCAGGGACCTCATCCGGCATTGCCCCCACCTTTACGGTCAAAGTCTTGGTCTTGCCATCTCTGATAACCTTCACCTTGACTCGCTTTTTTGGGGGAGTATTGGCTACCACCCTTTGCAGTTCGTTGGGTGAACCAATGTCTTTTCCATCAAATCCGATGATGATATCTCCACGCTCCAGACCGCCCTTTTCGGCAGGAGAATCTTCGATGACCTCAGCAACCAGTGCACCCTCGGCTTTTTCGAGTTTAAAAGATTTGGCAATGTCCTCGGTTACCTCCTGGATGCTCACTCCGAGCCAACCTCGAATGACTTTGCCCTTTTCCAGTTGTGGCAACAACTCTTTGGCAATATTAATGGGTATGGCGAAGCCAATGCCCTGACCCGTGGCTACTATTGCTGTATTGATTCCTATGACCTCACCCTTCATATTGAAAAGAGGTCCACCGCTGTTCCCAGGATTAATGGCAGCATCAGTCTGGAGGAAATCGTCATAAGGTCCGGCCCCAATCACCCTGCCCTTGGCGCTCAGAATTCCCACGGTGACGGTTCGTTCCAAGCCGAACGGATTGCCGATGGCCATAACCCATTCCCCGACTTTAGCTTTGTCCGAGTCCCCCAGTGGGGCCCCGCTCTTAACATCCAGAGGTTTTTCCGTTTTGATCAGAGCAAGATCTGTCTTCGGGTCCCTTCCCACCACCTCAGCTTTATGTTCTTTGCCATCATCCAATCGAACGTTGATTTCTTCGGCATTTGCTACTACGTGGTTGTTGGTGAGGATATAGCCTTTCTGAGGATCGATTACTACTCCCGAACCCAAGCTTCTCTGCCTCCGTTCTTTGGGGATCTGTCCAAAAAACCGCTCAAAAAAATCATCGCCAAAAAAATCCCTAAATTGTTTATGCTGGCCGAATGGACTTGGTATGGGGCCTCTCTTGATGACTGTTGTGGTGGATATATTGACTACTTCATTCTTAACCTCATCAACAAGCTCGGCAAAAGAAATCGGCCCGTTTGGGTGGGGTTTTACTCCCTCCTCGGCCCCAAAAGCTGTCTGTGCCATCGACATAAGCAAAAATGCCAGCACTGTAACTGTGATAAGAAGGCCGCTTTCATATTGATTAAAACGACCCACTCTTGCGATACCCATCCTCATATCAACTCCTTTCTGCATTAGCCCCTCGTCCAAACGTTTGATAGCTAGCCTGCTACCACCATAGTTTGAGCCTCATACCAAGCTAACTTTATTTTTCTCCCTATGGTCGAATTGCGATGCAATCCATATGGTTGACTATTCGTGTAAGCACTCATCTGCACTAGACACCTGCACCCTGGTAAAGTTCCACAGCAATGGTAGTCCTTGTCATTTAATGAGGATGCTTCTAATATAATGCTCTTTCCGGGTATGTAAAGTTTTGAGCAAGGAAAGACCTCCCGTTCACCTTGCCAGGGCGCCCATATGGAAAAACGACTATATACTCTGCTCCGTGTGGTAGCGGCCTAAGGAATCCTGATCGA
>JASFGC010000300.1:0-4760 GCA_050123975.1 Syntrophobacterales bacterium
AAGGAGTGGTTCCTGGTAATAGCAGATATTGAAGGGTTGGATGAGGTCGTAGATATTATGCATGCCGCCAACCCTGAGATTGTTATCAAGCGGATGTCAAAGCCGAGGGATCTTACCAGCTTTGTGGGAAACTGGGTTTTGCCGATAATGGTCATTTTCGGGTTATATTTAATCGGAGGTCCGCTGATGTTTCGTGGATATAAAAGCAAATCGTTCAATTCAGCGGCCCAATCGGACCTCAGAAACATTCATTCCATCCAACAGGACTACTACGCAAAGAATAAGATATATGCTGATTCCATACAAAAGCTTGGGTATCAGCTCTCAAAAGATGTTACAGCCTTCATACTGAGGGCAAACGAAGAGCGCTTCGATGCGCTCTCTTACCACCGCCAGGGCAACAGATTGTATTTGATTGAGGGTCCGGAAGGACCTTTTAGGGAATATTTTGTTGGAGGCGAAGGGGGTGAGGCACGAGTAATTCTTAGGAGTATTGGGATTCGGCCTCGGTAGAATTGTCTAATTTTCGTATTAAACGCTCTACTTTGGCCAGGTCTTTTACCTCGTTCACCGCATTTGAATTTGCCACTCGCAATTCCAGAAGCGCTTCTTGGAGCTCGCCTACAGCCTCTTTCAGGATAGTCTCTGCACCTTGAAACCAGCCGAGGTTTCCACCAGCTTTGTCGCTATAAATAATGCCTGTGCAGGAGTCCCTCAATACGTAAAGTTTGGCGACCATGTTTTTCACCTTGTCATAGAGTTCGCTATGACCACTCATGCGTTCCTCTCCTCGCGGATATTTATGAGAAAATCGGGTGGCTGTTTTTCCGTCCTGAAATGCGCCGGCGTGGGAAAATGAGGCTTAAGGAATTGGGGTTTCTGGTAATTTAGCATGTATGAGCTCGTGATGGACTTTTCGGCATCAATTGCGAGCGTCGAAAGAAAACTACTATAATAATTTACATATTGTCAATAAATTTAGTCTGGAAAATCGGGAAAACAGACGATTTTTCTAGATGGAGCTTGAATAATGGATGGGATGGCTTGGTTGTTGATAAATAATGTTACTTATATCAATTCTAGATATTATTGTTTATAAATAAAGTTAATGAAATGGACGCTTCTTTTCCCGCAGCAAAAATTAGTGGTTTTTCGACATTTTCAACGTACCATTCTCTCTATTTTCGCGCTAAAAGATTGACCAGGTAATAGGTGTGAGCTTTCAAGTTTCAGGTGTCAGGAGCAAACGGTAAATCCTTATCGAGCATCGAGTATCCAGCATCGAGCTTTCAAATCTACAATCCGCATTCCGCAATTTTAAGTCTGCAATCTCCAATCTAAAATCTACAATCCTACATCTTTCCTCTCGCCTGCCCCAGCTTCATGGCGGCCTCAATCATGTTTTTTGGTACCTCTGGCTGTTCTGATTCAGGTTTGCGCACCATAGCAAGAGACTCAGTAGGGCAAGCGGTGATGCAAAGTCCGCAGCCAATGCAGCGGTCAACATCCAGGGCTACCGTGCTGTCATCCAACTCCAGTGCTTCCATCTGGCAGCGGTCTACACAGTCTCCACAACCCTCACAGGTGTCGAGATTGACCGTGGCCACAAATGGTGAGGAGACCATGCTGGCGGGCTTGGGGTGACGTTTGATGTTCTTTAGTACCAGGCAACAGCAGCCGCAACAAAGGCAGATGTTTACCGCCTTTTTGGCATTGCTCGGCTGAAGCACAAATCCTGCTTCTTCGGCCGAGTCTAGAATCTCCAGAGTTTCCTCGAGATCAGTCAAGCGGCCCAATCCATTCCTCAGATAGTAGTCCGCCGCGGTTCCAAAGACCAGGCAGGTCTCCTCAGGCCTATCGCAGCCCTTTTCCACCATGCTTTGTTCCCGCCGGCATATGCAGGGAGCCACCACGAACTTGTTTTGAGCCCGCACCAGTTCCTCTGCCTGCTCATAGGGTAACACCTCATGCTGAGGGGTTAGGCTACGGCCCACAGGGATAGTACGTAATTGAGGAACCTTCCAGGCCTCCTGAATGAGTGTGGGAATGTACTCTTCCATGTCCTGAATAAGGTCCACGTCGAGATTATTGACGTTGAATTCCCAGATCCCAACGATGTACTGGTTGGCCATGTATTTCGGCAGCTTACCGTCTCGTTCAATGCTGTAGATAAGTCCTTTCTTAGCCATCCTGTCTAAACGCTGAGCAGCCTCCTCTGGGTCCATCTCAGCCCGGCTGGCGATAACCTCAGCCTCTTCAGGAAACGAGGTCAGATGTAAGGCGAATTCGGCTTCTTCCGGGGTGAAAAGCCGCCGCAATATGCGGAGCTCGACACCACTCTCCGTGGATGGAAATCCGGCCGGCAGGTCGTCCAACTTCTGCGCTAACTTTCGATAAATATCGAGTGACATGAATCGCTCCTGTAGACTATTTCGGATTTCGGACTTCGGATTGCGGATTGAAAAAACAAACGGAAAACAAGAATGGGATCTTAGTTGGTCTATCCCAATTTAGCAACTAGAAATGCTCGATCTAAAATCAGAGAGTCCAGTAGCCAGTACTGAGAGGTAAAAGGAAAGCAGTGAATGGAAAGTTGTTATCGGGAGTCGAAAATCTTAAATCGCTAAACTCCTCAGTCCCTAAATTCCGAAATCCGAGATCCGAAATTGGTTTCAGTTCCTAACCCTCATTCGCTGAACTTTCTTCGCATAGTGCTTGGCGATTACAGTTCGAAGCCGTTTGCGGCCCACAGAAGAGAGATTCTTGAAGCGCACCACCATTCCCTGCGGCACCACTTCCTGATTTTCATCTGGCTCTGAAAAGTGCAACATCATTACTTCGGCTTCCACTAGTAATGATTCACGTTTAGAAATTTGAATTCTAATGGTGGTAGTCTCGTGTTGACGTGGAGGCCGGCGACAGCGGATAAATGCGCCGCGGCTATTTATGAGTTGAGTTACACCATCCAGAAATCCGTCTGCTGTGAACACGGTAACCGGGTACTTGGCTGCGATGCCTATGTCTCGATACGTTTTTGTCTTCATTGGTGTATCCTTAATGATACCGCTCAGGGGGTGGGGGAAAGGTCAGATTTGACCTTCAAACAAGCTCAACCGGCGCTAGTAGAGGGTCCACGAATTCCACCCTCCCAAGGGGTGCGGTGTACTTGTCTCTTGGTTGGATAATGAGTGCAACATTTATACCCGGAAACATTTCTCATTTCTCATTTTCCATTTCTCAATTCGCAATGAAAGAAGACAGGAGCCAGGAGTCAGGAGACAGCAGATAGGTTTCAGGTGTTCCGCCGGAGGCGGATCAGGTGTCAGCAGTAGGCGGTAAATCTTTATCGAGCATCGAGTATCCAGTATCTAGCATCGAGCTTTTAAATCCAAAATTCGCAATTGTCCTCCGGACTCCCACCCTTTAGGCGGGTTCCCAGTTTCGAAATTCGCAATGTATAAATGGTGGTTTTTCGTATTGACAGATTTTAAAAATGTGACTTAATCTGATCTAATATAAGCCCTCTATTTTCCAAACAAATCAATATATATGAAATCACTGGAGTATAAATGAACCTCAAAATGGGCATAGGTCTCTCCTAGCAGACCATTGACCGTTCTGTTAGGAGTTTCCGATAATATTCCAGAACATATCTGGGTCGGCGGCAATCAGAGCCACCAATGAACGTGGAGAATCAACGGAAACTTTATCCGAAAGCTGGGTGCGTCTTCCTCCACCATCCTCTTGCTTTCCTGCGAGTGTAACTTCCTTTCTCGGCTAGCATCGTTTCAACTGCTCGCATACATCCGAGCTTACCACCCCAAACCCCTGCGTGAGACTTCAACACTTGACCCACTCCCGTCCTCCTCGACACGGTCTGTTTCAAATTTTCCCGATTTCCCGGTCTGAAAAAAGGAGAGGTGTATGCCGCCAGATGGAATGAGGGAGGTATGCTATGAAGACACAAGATAGAATGTATTTTGACTCCTTCAGAGAAGTGGTCAAGGCAGTAAATTCAACCCTTGACCGGCGAGAAGTGCTGGATCTCCTGGTCAGCAATGTGGCTCAGGTAATGGGTCTGAAGGGCTGTGCCATATGTATGTTGCATGGGAGGAAACGAACTCTGGAATTGTTGGCATCCCACGGCTTGACTGAGAGCTATATCAACAAAGGTCCGCTGGATGCCGACAAGAGTATTGCTGATGCCATGGAGGGAAAAACTGTCAGTGTGTACAACGCAACTGAGGATTCCAGGATTCAGTACCCCAAGGAGGCTAAAAAAGAGGGCGTTAGCAGTATAATCTCGGTGCCGTTATCCTGTAAAGGGCAGGTGATCGGGGTATTGCGATTGTATACTGCAGAGCCGAGAGAATTTTCGGAAACTGAGCTGGATTTTGCCGAAGCCCTTTCCGAGGTCGGTGCGCTTGCCATCGAAAACGCCAGGATGCATGAGGCGGTCAAGCAGGACAATGTAGCGATAATGAGCGAGATGTACGATTTTGTAAGCTACCGCCGCAGAACCTAACGAAGGTGTCAGGTCACCCAATGTGGACGCTCGGCAAGCCAGGAGTGTACGGTTTCGGGCAACCAGTCTTCCAATCCCTCGGCCAGATAGAATCGCGGCTGGAGAAGATCGTCATCTTCAGAGATCACACCTTCAGCCAAGGCAATTCTTTCAAGAGCCGTGTGAGGGTAGATACGAATGCCGGTGGTTATTTTGACCACCTCCAAATTAAGGGAATCGGCAAATTGAAGGCTTT
>JASFGC010000301.1:0-4754 GCA_050123975.1 Syntrophobacterales bacterium
ATACAGGATGGAAGATAAGGCCAGTGGCCGATTGATAACTGAGGGCAGATCAGTGCAGGTGATGTACGACTACAAGGAGCAGAAGTCTAGGCCCTTGAGTAATAGAATGCGTGATGCGGTGACAGCATTGGAGAAATTGGAGTTGTCGGAGTTGTCCGCTGGAGACTAGCACTAGGCAGTAGGCAGGAATAATGAATTAACCGCAGACCCACGCAGACAGGCGCACACAACAAAAATAAGATTAACCACAGAGGCACAGAGGCCACGGAGGACGTGGGTTTTTCCCTGGCCGGGAGACGACGGCCAGGGAAAAGAAACCGCCGGCTTCGCCGGAAAAAACCTTAGCACTTGAACGGGGGGCACTATGGAGATAAACGATCTCACTGGCGAGGTTATTGGAGCAGCCATTGAGGTTCACAAAGCGCTGGGACCGGGCTTGCTCGAAAGTACATACGAAGAATGCCTTTGTATAGAACTTGGGCTGAGAAATGTTCCATACGAAAGGCAAAAGGAAATACCCATAACGTACAAAGGGATCAATTTGGATTATGCCTATCGACTGGATATTGTGATCCCAAACGAGTTGATAGTAGAATTGAAAGCCTGTGAGAGCTTAGAGCCAATCCATGATGCACAATTATTAACTTATCTGAAGCTCACAGGCATCAAGGTAGGCTTACTAATCAACTTCAACGTCCCCACATTAAAGGAAGGAATAAGGAGGTTAGTCGACTAAAGGGACAGCAGCAAACTGCTTTGGCCAACTTTTTAGTGTACTCCGCATGGTCGCCGATGCGCTAGAGGCTTAATGGCAATGGTGCTGAGTTCTTTTGCCCGATCGCCATCTCCCGATCGGGCAAAAATAAAATTCTCTCTGTGCTCTCTGTGCCTCGAGTGAGTGAAACGAACGGGTGGTGAAAACCTGAGATAAATGACTAAGAATCTTTTAAAAATAATCATCTCTTTGGCAATAAGTCTGGTGGCTGGATACCTGGCTCTCCGGAATGTTCAGTTGGATCAGGTAATGGCCGGCATCAAGCAGGCTGATGTAGTATCGGTTGTAGTTGTGATGATCCTCTTAACTGCTGCTCAAGTTCTGCGCTCTCTGCGCTGGGGGTTATTGTTGGCGCCTTTGGAACGGTTCAGCCAGCGCTTGCTCCTTCCCGTCACCTGCATAGGGTTTCTTTTTGTGTGGATTTTACCGGCACGGTTGGGTGAATTGGCTCGGCCCTACTTGCTCAGTCAAAATAGCAAGGTTGACCTAAGTCCTGCTATGGGTTCCGTGGTCCTGGAGCGGCTGATCGATTCCATTTTTCTTGTAGTTCTTCTGGCCATATGTCTTCCTGCACTCCAGTTGCCCAGTTTGATACTCTCTTCATTCAAAGGATTCGTCTTCATACTCCTTGCTGCTGTCCTGCTTGTACTGCTCGGCTCACTCCCAGGGTTCAGGGAGAGGTTCTTTCAAGTTGCTGCGCGGATTCTGCCCGCATCTGTGTCAGATTTCCTGACCCGTATTGCAGAAACTTTCTACAGTGGCATGCAAGCAGTGACCAGCCTTAAGAGGCTTCTGGTAATCCTGACGCTCACCTCAGTGATCTGGGCTGGTACGCTTGCTATCTTCTTGGTTCTGTTTCGCTCCATGGACATGGAATTGGGATTGCTGGCAGGGATTACCGTTCTGGTTTTGACCTGTATCGGCATTGCTCTTCCTGCAGCGCCAGGTTTCATAGGCAACTATCACTACGCCTGCGTAGTGGCTCTAGGCTTGTTTGGGGTGGGAAAAGACATTGCCCTTGCCTATGCTATCTTGCTCCACTTTCTCACCCTGGTAGTGCTCGTAGTCATGGGCGTGTTTTTCATTAATGTATCAAAACTGAAGGTAAGATTTTCGCTCAAGTCAGCAGCCTCCAGTTGGCAACAAGCAACAGGAAGTGAACAGGGGGCAGCAAACAGCAAGAAGGACTGAACCGCTGAGAACGCCGAGAGCGCAGAGCTAGAATTTACCACGGAGACACAGAGGCCACAGAGAAAAGATTCACCACTGAGGAACACGGATTTACACGGAGAAGATTTTAGCTAAAATCACGAAAACACGAAGGCTCGAAATGAAATACTGGTTAGTTGATAGGCTCGAATCGCTTAAGGTACCCCGCCAATAGGCGGGGCTCCCGATAGGAGACTATCGGGAGTACTGGGGAGCCCTGATGGTGTAAATAAGCTAACTTATTTACACCATCACGTGCTACCCATTGATCCCTTAAGCGATTCTAACATCATGCGCATGTGTCATATTTTAATTCTTTTAGATCCGTGAATTTCCGTGTGTCCCGCCGACGGCGGGATATCCGTGGTGAAAAAATATAAAATTAACTGGTAGGTGTCCGCCTTTGTCTGTGTGAGTCTGTGGCTAATTAGGAATTGTGAAAATGAGACATAATCTTTGGTATCTGAACGTGGTACTGATTGCCCTAGCAGCAGCATGTCTATGTTTCTGGCCGAATGCCAGCTTGGGCCAAGATCCTGTTGAGATGTACAAGGTCATCGTGGACCCTGGCCATGGTGGTCAAGACACCGGCAGTAAGGGATCGAGTGGCCTTCTCGAAAAAGATGTAACCATGGCTCTGGCCAAAAAACTGGTTCAAGCTCTAAAGGAAAACGGAGAGTTTCGAGCTGAATTAACCAGGGCAGATGATCAGGCTGTGTCTCTGGACGATCGCGCTGGAATGGCCAACCATAAAAATGGAGACCTCTTTATTAGCCTGCACCTCGGCACCACCTTCACGCCCGACCCAACAGGATTCTCCATATATTACTGGTCCCCAACGACCGCCTCACCCACTGCCACGCCATCTTCAAATACACTGAGACCATGGGATCAGGAACAAGAACCGTATTGGGAGAAAAGCCGCATGGTGGCCTCGCTCATGAAGGAGGAACTGCTCTGGTCGATTCCGTGGGCTTCCGGAGGGGTGATTGCAGCAGATATTTACTTGCTCAGAAGGACTCGCATGCCCGCTATAATGCTGGAATTAGGGTCCTTGAATCACCTGGAGGAGGCTGCCCAATTACAAAAGCCTGAATTTCAAGAGGCCGTTGCCAAGGCAGTGACCCAGGGAATCATGAAATATCGGAGCCTGGAAGACAAGGGCATACTTATTAAGCCTGAGAGTTCAGAATGATGAATTCTCGATGTGGGATTTTGGATTGCGGATTGCGGAATTAAAAACAAGGAGACAGGATTATAATTTCGAATTGCGAATTGCGAATTGCGAATTTGGGGTTTTTCTCTATGCTCTATGCTCTATGCTCCATGCGGCGAACAATGTGAGCACAAAATGAACTTTGCTCGTCTTGTTTATAATGTCATTACCCTGCCCATGGCGGCGGCTTTGGCACCTTTTGCCTTTCTCGCTTACCGGTTCCTACCAGAGGAGAAGGCCGAGCGCTGGAAACAACGTCTTGGTTTCTATTCGCAAGAAGTTAACCATTCCCGTCACCAAAGACCCCTGGTCTGGATCCATGCCGTCTCAGTGGGTGAGGTCGGGGTGGCCTCAACCCTGATCGGAGCTCTCGATCAGGTGCGGCCTGATTTGGGAATTGTTGTCTCCACTACGACCCACCATGGGCATGAGTTGGCCCAGCAAAAACTGGCCCACAGGGCGACCTGCATCTACTTCCCTCTGGATTTTATTATTTCAGTGCGTCGGGCCTTGCGACACATCCGCCCCGACATCATTATCTGTCTAGAAACGGAGCTGTGGCCCAATTTTCTTGGCGAGGCTCGACCTCTTGGAATTTCAACTCTCCTTATGAATGGCCGTATTTCGGAGGGATCGTTCCGGCGATACAGAAAAATCTTGCCGCTCATGAAACCGTTGCTTGAAAATTTCTCCGCCCTGGCAATGGTCTCGAGCAATGACGCCAAGAGAGTTATTGGCATTGGTGCTCCGGCCGCCAAGGTTTTGGTAACAGGGAACATGAAGGGTGCAGGGTTGGTGGAGCAGGCGGACCCCAGTCGGGCAGAAGATCTGAAACGGAAATTGCAGCTGAAATCCAGTCAATCCGTGCTGGTTGCCGGTAGTATACGCGATCGAGAACTTTCTTGGCTGCCGGAGATTTACAGCCAGCTGCTGCGAGAACACGCTGACCTTGTGGGAATCTTTGCTCCGCGTCATCTCAATCGCTTGGGTCGCCTGGAGGCTTGGTTAAAGAGACAAGGACTTGAGTTTCAACGACTCAGTTCACTGGTTAATGGCTCCGAAAAAAGAACGACTGCTACCATTCTGGTTGACGGCGTGGGCAAGCTTTTCGACCTCTATGGTTTGGGAGACCTAATTTTTTGTGGAGGCAGCCTGGTACCGTTGGGGGGGCAGAACATTCTGGAGCCGGCGGCCTGGGGCAAACCGGTCTTTTACGGTCCGTACATGGATAATTTTTTGGAGGCGAGTCAGTTGCTGGAAAAGGCCGGATGCGGAATTATGGTCCAAAACCGAGACGAGCTTTTGGCAAAACTCAGACATTTTCTCGCCAACCCAGAAGCATTGAAGGCCATGGGCAGCAATGGCCGGACTGCAATGAGCGATCGGAACCAAATAGCGATCAAACAAGCAGAGTTAGTGAGGGAAGTGCTCGGAGGCGATAAGCATAGGGCATAGGGAAGTAATTTCGGATTTCGGATTGCGGATTGCGAAACTGGGAACCCGCCCGAAGGGTGGGAGTCCGCAGGACAATTTAAAAGCAAGGAGTCAGGAGAC
>JASFGC010000302.1:0-4740 GCA_050123975.1 Syntrophobacterales bacterium
TTGAAATTAGGGCTTTCGCTTTTTTCAATACTCCTGTACTCCAATACTCCACAACCGCTCGCCATCTTTACCGGCAAAGCCATTGAACTCTGACTTAGGCCTAAGGCCCGGGTTTTCGATTATAATAGATCCTGATCAACTCATAGAGACGCTGACATTGTGGAGGAATATTATGGCCCCAACAGACAACAACTGGTCTCGGAGAGATTTTCTCAAAGCCGCTGGAGCCGCTGGCGTGGGGTCGGTTATGAGGCCCATTGAAAGTCTGGCTGCATCTTCTGATGAACCGCTGGTGATGCCTACCCGGACTTTCGGAAAAACTGGAGTAGAGGTGCCTATTCTCGGTCTTGGCTGCAGTATGGACCTACAACAGTTGATCCTTCGTCAGGCCGTCAAATGGGGGGTGACCTATTGGGATACAGCCAATTCCTATTACGGCGGCAACAGCGAAAGGCAAATCGGCAAATACTTCGGTAAGTATCCTGAAGACCGAAAGAAGATCTTTCTGGTGACCAAGTCTCACGCCTGGACTGTCGACGACATGACCAGAGATCTCAATACCTCGCTGGAGAGAATGAAAACAGACTATATTGATCTCTTCTTTGTTCATTCTGTCAGGCACATCGGTGAATTGAATAACAATATTAAAGGGTGGAGCCGAAAGACCAAAGCCACGGGAAAGATCAAGTTTTTCGGTTTCAGCACCCACAGCAACATGGAAAAATGCATGCGCGAGGCTGCGGCCCTAGGATGGATTGACGGCATCATGATGTCGTATAATTATCGGCTGATGCACACCGATCGCATGAAAAGGGCGGTGGATGCATGCGCCAAGGCTGGCATTGGTCTCACCGCCATGAAAACTCAAGGCGGCGGCTCGGTAAAAACCACCACTGAATCCGAGGGCAAGCTAGCCGGGCGGTTTTTGGAAAAAGGCTTCACCGACGCTCAAGCCAAACTAAAGGCAGTTTGGGAAAGCCCGAATATTGCCACCATCTGCTCAGAGATGCCGAACATGACCATTCTCATGGCCAACGTGGCCGCAGCCAATAACCGGACCAAACTTTCCAACCAAGATCTTCGTTTGTTGCGTCATTATGCCCAGGAAACCGGTTCAGGTTATTGCGCAGGTTGTACTGACCTCTGTGAGTCAACCATGGCAGAGGATGTTCCCATTGGTGATGTAATGCGCTATCTAATGTACTGTCGCAGTTACGGCGACCGGTATCGTGCTACAATGCACTTTAACGAAATTCCAGAATCGATTCGGAGGGCGATGGCTCGCTTGGACTATTCGTTAGCCGAGCAAAAATGCCCTCAGAAAATGGCCATTGGTAAGCTCATGCGTGAGGCTGCAAATGAGATGACCACTGGTGACAGCAAAACTACCTAACCCAATGATAAAAACGTATTTGCCTTTACCTCCGCATGCTGTGTTTACCAGAGTTCCATATAAGGTTTTACTAACCACAGAGGCACACATGAAGTGTAAATCCGAAATCCGAATATCGAAATTGGTCCTACGGACTCCCCACCCTCCGGGCGGGGCCCCAGTTTCGAAACAAATTCGAATTACCAAAATCCAAATGACCAAAACAGCAGATCATTTTTCTTAAGTACCTAAGTTTTGAACATTTGAGCATTCGGATTTTGTATTTGTTTCGTGCTTCGGGTTTCGTATTTCGAATTTGAGTGCGAAGCACTCCTCTGTGCCTCTGTGGTAAATCTTCAATCAGGCGTTTTTAGTCCACTATAATACGGAATAGAGTTAATAGTCGTATGATAAATGAAAAATGCCAAATGAGAAATGTTAAATGGATGAGATCGTAGTTCTTGGTGCCCGACAACACAACCTCAAAAACATCAACGTTCAGATTCCCCGGGACAAGCTGGTGGTAATCACCGGAATCAGTGGCTCGGGCAAATCCTCCCTCGCCTTCGACACCCTTTATGCTGAAGGTCAGAGGCGCTATGTGGAATCTCTCTCTTCCTACGCCCGCCAGTTTCTGGAAAGAATGGACCGGCCTGAGGTGGATTCAATAGAAGGTCTAAGTCCGGCTATTGCCATTGAACAAAAGACTGCTGGGAGAAATCCCCGCTCCACCGTAGGGACTATTACCGAAATCTACGACTACCTTAGGGTTCTCTTCGCCAGGGTGGGCCAACCCCACTGTCTTGGCTGCGGTGAAAAGATCCAGGCCATGACTATTCAGCAAATGGTGGACTCCGTTCTTGATCTTCCTGAGGGTACCAAGATTCTTATTCTGGCCCCACTGGAGTACCACGATCGCAGACAGCCAAAGCGTCTTTTCAACCGGCTCCGCCGTGAAGGATTTGTCAGAGTACGAGTGAACGGCACTGTTTTTAACCTCGACGAGCAGATTCAGATATCAACAGATGCGACTTCTCGCATTGAGGTAGTGGTAGACCGGCTTGTGGTACGGGGTGACGCCAGGAGGCGGGCCACAGATTCCATGGAACTTGCCCTCCGAACCGGGGAGGGTAGAACACGAGTTGCTATCGTTGAGGGTGAGGAGCGAGATTTCAGTGACCAGCCTCTTTGCCATGCGTGTAATATGAGAATACCGGGGCTCTCTCCCCAACTTTTCAGTTTCAACAATGCTCTCGGTGCCTGCCCTGAGTGCTCAGGGCTGGGAATCTTGGAAAGATTTGATCCCGAACTTGTGGTACCTGACCCAGGTCTCAGCCTGAAAGATGGCGCTATTGCTCCCTGGTCTCAAAAGGGATCGGTTTTATTTCTCGATAAATTGGAACTGCTCGGCAAGAAATACCATTTTGATATCCACACCCCATTTAAGAACCTACCCCCTGAAGCACGTCAGATAGTGCTGTATGGCTCCGGAGAAAAAAAACCTTCTGCCGCTGCCAAATCCACTGGTCGTGGTCGTTCCAACAAGCAACCTTTCGAAGGAGTCATTCCTTGCTTGCAGAGTCGTTGGCGTCAACAAGTCAGCGATGAGCGGGAGCGATTGTTCCCCTATCTCTCCAAGGGGGTTTGCCCCACCTGTGAAGGAGCACGGCTGAGGCCGGAGTCTCTGGCCATCACCATTGCCGACATGAACATCTACCAGGTGAGCAGCCTGGATATCTCCCAATTGAATGGGTGGATAGAGAGCCTCGGTTTTCCACCCCAACAGAGACCAGTGGCCGATCAGTTACTGACCCAGGTAAACCAGCGGTTGGAGTTCTTGAGCCAGGTAGGGCTTTCCTACCTTAGTCTGGACCGGGCTTCCACTACCCTGTCAGGGGGAGAGGCCCAGCGTCTCCGTCTTGCCACCCAGATCGGCTCCAGACTGGTGGGAGTACTCTATATCCTGGATGAGCCGAGCATTGGTTTACATCAGCGTGACAACCAACGGCTACTGGACACTCTCAAAACACTTCGCGACCAGGGAAACACCGTACTGGTTGTTGAGCACGACGCCGAAACCATTATGACCGCGGATCACGTCGTTGATGTTGGCCCTGGTGCGGGTGATCAGGGTGGGCATCTCGTTTTCAGCGGTAAGCCTGAGGCACTTCTCCAACATACCGACTCCTTAACAGGGCAATACCTCTCTGGCAGTCTGAGCATCTCTGTGCCGGCAAGCAGGCGTAGTCCTGAACGCGGATTTCTCACCGTAGAAGGAGCTGGCGCCAACAACTTACAAGATATCACCGCATTTATCCCAATTGGTCTGTTCACCTGTGTAACCGGCGTTTCCGGCTCAGGTAAGAGTACGCTCATTTTGGATACCCTCTATCGTGCCGCTGCAAAGCTGCTGCACCGGGCCTGGGAATTTCCTGGGACTCACCGTCGCCTTCGAGGACTCGAGGCATTGGACAAGGTTGTTCATATTGACCAGTCCGCTATCGGTCGCACCCCCAGGTCTAATCCAGCCACCTACACCGGCATTTTTACCCAGGTTCGAAACTTGCTGGCCCAGGTGCCAGAGGCTCGGACACGGGGATACCAGGCTGGTCGTTTCAGTTTTAATGTTAAGGGCGGCCGCTGCGAAGCATGTGCTGGTCAAGGTATTCTCAAAGTTGAAATGCACTTCTTGCCCGATGTGTATGTTACCTGTGATGATTGCAGAGGTCTGCGATTCAACCGAGACACCCTGGAAATAACCTATAAGGGAAAAAACGTCGCTCAAATGCTAGACATGACCATGAACGAGGCCCACCGTTTTTTCGGCAACATACCTCTCATTAAAGACAAGCTCTTGACCTTGGATGAAGTTGGGCTCGGCTATCTGAGACTGGGACAACCAGCAACAACACTGTCAGGTGGCGAAGCGCAGAGAATCAAACTGGCGCGGGAACTAAGCAAGCGCAGCAGTGGCAAGACCCTGTATCTCCTGGATGAACCCACCACTGGTCTTCATTTCGACGATATCAAAAAGCTGCTCTATGTTCTCAATCGCTTGGTGGAGGCCGGCAATACGGTGGTGGTTATTGAACATCACCTGGATGTTATCAAGACCGCAGACTTTGTGATCGACCTCGGACCTGAAGGAGGGACAGACGGTGGCCAGATTGTTGGTACCGGTACACCTGAGGAAATCGCCCAGATTCCTGAATCGCATACAGGACGATATATTAAGAAAATATTAGGGTAAGGAACCCAGAGCCTGAGGCCCCGCCTTGGAGCTGCACTTAGAGGGGGCTTTCAAGTCTTTCCTTAGTGCGTGAGTCTGCCGGAGTGACAAAATTCCAAATCACAAATTACAAATATCA
>JASFGC010000303.1:0-4728 GCA_050123975.1 Syntrophobacterales bacterium
CGAAAAAAAAGGATTTCAAGGCAGTACAGATCGGCGGACCCTCAGGAGGGTGTTTGCCAGAAAGCTTTCTTGATACCCCCATCGATTTCGATTCACTCACCGAGGCAGGAGCGATGATGGGCTCCGGCGGCATGGTGGTGATGGACGAAAACAGCTGCATGGTGGACGTAGCCCGGTATTTTCTGGACTTTACTCAAAAGGAATCATGTGGCAAATGCACCTTTTGCCGAATCGGCACCCGCCACCTTCTCATTATTCTGGACCGCATCACCAAGGGCGAAGGAAAGGAGGAGGACCTGGAGCTTCTTGAAACGCTAAGCGAGGACATCAAGAAAGGTTCCCTTTGTGGGCTGGGAAAAACCGCTCCTAATCCAGTGCTCACTTCGCTCGAGTATTTCTTCGAAGAATATGAGGCCCACGTCAAGGAAAAGCGGTGTCCGGCCCTGAAGTGTCGCGCCCTCACCGCTTACTATATCGACCTTGAAAAGTGCGCTCGTGGCTGTGACGTCTGTGTTGGCTGCTGTCCGGTTGAAGCTATATTCACCACGAAGGGACGGAAAAAGGCTGTCGACCAGGAGCTTTGTGTCAAATGTGGGGAATGTATGGTGGTCTGCCCGCCGGAATACGACGCGGTGGAAAAGGTTTCGCCGCCTGAACTGGCCCCCATTATCGAGCGAGCTCCTGAGAAGAAGTCGGCAAGCAACTGAGCAAAGACCACCGCCATCGCCACTGAGCAAGTGTACCGGATCAGCTTCAAGCAAGAGTAACTATGGTCAATCTGATAGTCGACGACAAAGAGATCACGGTGGAAGAGGGAAAAACCGTTCTCCAGGCGTGTCTCGAGAACGGGATTTTCATCCCCAATCTGTGTTTCTTGAAGACCAGGGAACATCCTCACGCCTCGTGCAGATTGTGCTTTGTGGAGATCGAAGGTCTTGACCGGCCGGTGACCTCGTGTACGGAAAAAGTTCGTGAGGGCCTGGTGGTGAGGAGCGACACTCCTCCGGTGAGACGCCTTCAACGTATGGGCTTCAAATTGCTCATGTCCGCGCACCACCGTGACCCAAAGGAGTGTCCGGTGAAGGATAGCTGTCAGCTCATCCGCATCGCCAAACATCTCAAGGTTGGTTTGAAGTCAAGGCCGTTGGAGCTTCTTGAGCGGGATGTTGACGAGGAAGTCGACCTCACTTTCTTCACCTATTATCCTTTCCGCTGCGTGCTGTGCGGTAAGTGCGTTTACATTTGTCGGCAAAGAAATGGGCACAACCTTTTGACCTTTACCAACCGAGGCTTCGATACGATGATCGCATTTTTCGGTAGCGGAGACCCGGCCGATGTATCCTGTCACCACTGCCTTGCCTGTGCCAACGTTTGTCCCACCGGTGCCTTGGTGCTTAAACCGGAGTACAGCGATGCAACTGCCGCAGAGAATTCCTCAAAAGTGAGAGTCCTTCTCGAATAGGCCTCTCGACGGTGGTTTTGGTGTGATCGACATAGCAACGGAGGCAAGAATTAGAGAGGGAGAATGAACTATGCCTTGGGTCAAGTCAGAGATGTGTACAGGTTGCGGTGACTGTGTTGAGGAATGTCCTTCGGGAGCAATATTACTAGAGAACGACACGGCATCCGTCAATATGGAAGATTGCATTCGCTGCGGTAGTTGCCATGATTTATGTCCAGAAGAGGCAATAAGGCATGACGGAGAAAAAGTGCCGGCGGATATAAGAGCAAACATGGCAAGAACAAAGGAATGCATGGATGCCTGTGCGCAACACTTTAAAGATGCTGAAGAGGCTGCGAAGTGTCTTACAAGATGGATCAAACATTATAACAGGATAAAAACTGTCGCAGAAAAAACAATTGAAGAGCTTGAGTCACTTCAATAAACATCAAGGAGTGAGAAGACTAGTATCTTAGGGCATTGAACCGGTCAATACCGCAGCAAAGAAATTCACATGTTAAGGAAAGGGGCATACACTTTTGCTCTGAATGGGAGTGACCTGACCTGCTATGAGCGAACCTTTCCAGGTGGAAACGGAGGGTTTAGACAAACTGCATGACGTGTGGCCAAAGCGCAGCCGAGGATCTCGTCATGTACATAAGAGGTTTTTCCATGCCAGGGCTAAGGGTAGGAAGACGAAAATATTACGACCTTTTCTCTTATTTTTACGACGCTTTTATTCGGCTGCATGCTCGGCAAGATGCAGAGGTTACCCGGCACTTTCTAGTGGATGCGGCCCAGCTCGAAACCAAAGCCGCTCACAGCATTCTGGATGTCTGTTGCGGCACAGGATCGGTGGTCTTAGCCTTTGGCGAACACTGTCCTGATGCCCTCATTGTGGGCTACGATTTTTCCCACGGGATGTTGCGTAAAGCCCAGGAAAAGAATGTTGACACCAGGACAATTTTCGTGGAAGGGGATGCGGCGGAACTGCCCTTCCCCGATAACAGCTTCGACGTAGTCAGCTGTTCCCATGCTCTCTACGAATTAAAGGGGCATGCTCGTGAAAAGGCCCTGTGGGAGATGAAACGGGTGATACAGCCGGCTGGAGTGGTTTTGCTTATAGAGCATGAAGTGCCGAGTCATTTTTTTGTTAAGTTTCTTTTCAATGTGCGGATGATCTCCATGGGTTCCGATGACGCCCGTGAGTTCGTTGAGGGCGGGATGCAGCAGTTGAGAAAGATTTTCTCCCGGGTTAACTTACGTCATTCTCAATCCGGCAAGAGCAGACTGACGATTTGCAAAAAATAATTGTTCGCAGATGAAGATCACAATTGTATACGATAACGAGGCGGTGGAAGAAGGCCTTGGTGCTGACTGGGGATTTGCTTGCCTCGTTGAGGTGGAAAATGGCCAAAGGCTTCTCTTTGATACCGGTGCTAAAGGCTCGCTGCTCATGGACAACTTACGGAAACTAGGCTTTGAGCCTTCAACGCTCTCCGGAATTTTTATTTCCCACGCTCACTGGGATCACACTGGAGGACTCACGGAGTTGCTCAGGTTCAATAAAAACGCCACAGTCTACATCCCTAATTCCTGCCCTCTACCAATTGGGGCGGCTCAAGTGGTGCCAATTAAAGATCATTGCCAAATCCAAGAAAACGTTTTTTCCACAGGGGAACTCCAGAACGTGGAACAATCCCTTGTTGTCAAAGCCAGGGAAGGACTGGTCGTGGTTACTGGGTGCTCTCATCCGGGGGTGAGAAGCATCCTGAAAGCAGCATCGATATTTGGAGAGCCCCATGCGCTCATTGGAGGTCTCCACGGATTCAGAGAACTGGAACTCCTTGATGACCTAAACCTGGTCTGCCCTTGTCATTGCACTCAGTACAAGTCAGAAATAAAGAGGGCACATCCCGAAATATTTACCACCTGTGGAGTTGGAAAGATCATCGAAGTCTAAAAAGCAAAGAACTTCAGCACCTGACCGCTTGTTCTAGACCGGGCTATCCGACAAGAAAGATAGCTAGAGACCTCCCCAGCCAATTTGTAAAGGCTCAGACCAGAAATTATCAGCTTATTTTCGGTGTCGTTTTATCCTGATGATTTCTGACCTAACCCGGCATGGACCAAGCCCCTAAAACCGCCGGGGGGGGCTTGGTTACTCTGCCTCTATAATCCGATCCATCTCCGGAGAAAAAAGTTTTCTTTCTGACAGGAAGGGCAGAATTGCCTCACAGGTGCAAACCATGCCGGTACGAGGAGTGGTTTAACGCAGTTATACCAAGCAGCGTCTCAAGTGCACGTAACCTGCGGGCAGCCTCGTTCTAATGGTAATCATGGGTGCCTAGAACTACAGGAATTTGAAATTTGTTCTCCAGTATCTGGGCAAACTGCTCCGCATTGCCGTAAGGACAATCAGGCTTTGCATTTGCCAAACAGGAACTCAGGTAAATTGCATCAGGCTGCATTTCCGACATTTTCATGGCGACGCCAGCGTTGGCTGCCAGGCTACGTCCCGGACACTCGCAGGTGACAAAGGAAATCACCTGAGACGGTTCATCGAATTTTCCTTCACCCAAAGCGGCAGCTTTCAGACAGCGCCACTCTCCAGCGCAACCGTAACCGCTATCCATGTAAGCTCCACAGCCAACCACCATGACTCTCTTCATAGCGAACCTCCTTTAAAATTTCCAATTCACTATCTTGTTTTAAGGAAACCATCTTGTAAGTTGAATTGTCAAGTAAAATATTGTTATTTAATTCACATTCCATGTCTTATTTTCTTATAGGTCATATAACAATCACGCCTAAGATCTTGTACGGTAGAGTACGAAAATCATCAATGTCTCCGAGCTGAATCGTGATTTGAAAATCCTCCTCGAAATAAAACACAAAAACCCCGCTTTAAAAAACGGGGTTTTCTTTTTTTAAGAGTTTAACTGTTTTGGCCAGATCAGCCGCTGTGATAGCCCTTGCCGCAAAAGGGGCTTGCCGCCATTGCGGGGATGTTGCACTCGAGGTGCCTTCTGGCGTTTTCTTTCATTGAGCGCCACATGATGTAATCATCTTCCTCTGGCCAGACCTCTATTCCCGGGCCTACCCAACCGGATTCCATGCTGGTTTCACTCTTATCTTTACGATCAGCCATCGTTGTTTTCTCCTGTGTAAGTGAACCTTAAGGTGAAAAAAAAAGTAACCATTCCCGAATGACTGGTCAAGGGAGGGAGGAAAATAGATCGCAGAGCGCAAAGAGCAGAGCGCAAAGCGAAAATGGTAGCAAACGG
>JASFGC010000304.1:0-4724 GCA_050123975.1 Syntrophobacterales bacterium
CAAAAGCCCCCTGAGCACCTGTTGGAAGGTCTGAACCAGGGCCTGACCACTTAACTTGAGTCCCCCAGTCTTAACACTATCTTTCAGCCGTAAAGGATTTTGGTCGGAGCTATCCTGCACTTCGAAATGGGCAAGAAGGGTGTCATAGTGATTCGAGCTTTTGATGAGTCCCTGAAACAGCCCTCGGGCCTTAGCCCCCACTTCCTGTTCCAGATCGGAAATGACAAGTCTGAACATGTCATTGTAGAAATTGACAATCGCAGTACCACTCATGTTGCTCATCGTGGGCTGTGGGCTCCTGGCCTCTGAGATCCCGCTTGCTGCACCTGGTTGAGTGCTGGCTACCTGCTTCGTGCCCCGGAGGTAATCTTCATTCTCATAATGTTCTAAAAAACGACTGATGGCCTGAGCCAAATTCCGATGAGTAGCCGGGACGTTTTGCAGGGATGCCCTCATCCGCTTCACCGTGCTTTTTGTGCCTTTGTAGCCCAAAAACTGATATTGTTCGCCCAGCAGCAGAACGAGCACCTGATTGAAACCATTGACAAGGTCATTTTGAGACAGCGACTGCCGCTGTTGTTGAACAAGGGTCTCCATCTTGCTAATGTTCGTAGCCAGGTCTTGATCAAATCGGAATGGTTTGAGAAAACGTTCATAGTAGGCAGACTGCCGCAGGCTATTTTCAAGTGAGGATGTAGCCTTGCTGGCACCAAGTTCTTCAGCAAGATCGGTCATGATCAGCTGCAAGAGATTCCAATAGATAGTGGTGATAGGACTGAGTTCCAGCGTGCCCATCTTCTGGGTGGGCTGTCTGTCGTCTCCCTTTCTGACAATGGCATTCTGAGCGTAAAGCTTGGACAGAGAACGATACGCGCCCAACCGAGAATAGCCTGTCTCTTTAATGAGCTGCGCCACCGTCCGCCTGCCATCGAGCAACAGGAGGACTCGCAGATCTCTCGCAGCATGAACTGATTTGGTGGTATCCACAGTGGGGTTTATCTGGAAAACAACCTGATCGTTGGGGATGAGCCCTTTGAACTCTTCTCTCTTTTTGGCCTCTTGTACCAGCCGGACAGGGTCCACTTCACACTTGATTTCGTCTGTGTACCCGTCTAAGCCATCTTTGTAGGTAAATTTCGCCTCATCCCAACTTAACATGGCGGCGACGCCTTCCCTGAATTGGAGCTGAATAATGCTGACCAACTTATCGAGCTCAATATATTCCCTTTCGAGCAAAACAGTACCCAGTCTCTTTTCCATGGCCTTGGATACTGCCAGCATATCCTCAAGCCTGTCCTCATTGATGAGATTGTTTGCCTTGAGAAGGGCACCCAATTTCAACTCTTTATCGGTGTTGCCTCTGACATGTATGATCTTGCCCTCTCTGAAGTAGATACTACAGCGTTGTCTGGGGGTCGATACTGTCAGTATCCCAGTCTTTCGTTCATCGTGGGCCATCTGAACGATTGCCGTCAAGGGAAAGGTTTTGACATCACCGTTTAAAGGCATCTTTTATCTCTATACAATCTCTGTTCATTTGATGTGGGATGTGGGATCTGTGATGTGGGATCCAGAGTCATCTTCGAGCGCTGTTTTTCATCTCACATCTCATATCTCACATCGCAAATTATCATACCGTTCGTGCTGCTTGTTTCGGTTTGCACCGAAGTAACCTTTTATCCTTTATAATAAAATTGAAGTTTCGCAGGTCCAATTTCAATGGTATCGAATTCTCTGAGCCGGTGACTGCCGCCAACCTGAGCATCATTCACCTTGACCTTGGCTCGTCCCGTAGGGGTCAGGTGGTAACCCGTTGGCCTTCTACTGATCGTTGCCGCAACCTTCGGGGTAAAAAGACCTCCGATGTAAACATCAGCCTCCTCACCCTTCCCCAGCTTCACCAATTTTTTCTTGATCTCATATTCATCGCCGCCACCTGAAAGGAAGGATAGAACTGCCCGTCTTTCAGCAGAGACCGCAGTGCTGTCAAGACCTGCAGGCATTGCCTCTTGGGCTTCTGCTTCAGAGTCTCCCTGAGCCACTTCAATAAACATGGTCGGTTCTGTTAGTTTTTGATCCTCCTGAATCTCTTCCTCACTCAAGGTGAAGACTATGGTGTGTTTCCCTATCAGAATCTGATCTCCGTCTTTCAGCTTGGTGCTTGTGACCCGCTCGCCATTTACAAAGGTACCGTTTTTGCTCTGCAGATCAGTCAAGACGTATTCTCTGCCTGCAGGATCAATACGAGCATGGTAGCCTGAGACCAGCAGGTTCTCTACAATAATGTCATTGTCCGGTTCCCTGCCCATTGTCATACTCTGCCCAGTAAGTTCAAACTCTTTTAAGGCCAGGTCCTTGAACTGGAGAGTCAATAGCGCCATGATTCATCCCATCCCGCCAGCGATTTCAGTGCTCCGCTGGCTTCCGAACTATTTGGATCCAAACAGTTTGTGCAACAGCCCTCTCTCTTCTTTCGCGAAAAAAAATACGACCGCAGTAACGTTGTCCAGGCCTCCTCTCTCATTGGCCATATCGACTAATCGGCTACAAATTTCCTCAAGCTCCCCCCCCTCAAGCACGGCCTGATGAATCTCCTCATCAGTGACCATATCAGTGAGTCCGTCACTGCACAGAATGATCAAATCACCTGGAAGGGGTTGCATCTCATAGACATCTGCCTCCACAGTCTCATGTATGCCAACCGCCCGGATCAGGATATGTTTCATGGGAATTGAGGCGGTGTTGGGGTCCCATTTGGGATTTTTCCGGATGTGCTCGGCAAGAAGAGTATGATCCTGAGTGAGCTGTTCGATGCTGTCTTCACGAACGAGGTAAATGCGACTGTCGCCCACATTGGCAGTTATGAGGGTGTCGCCGTGTAGATAGGCAACGGCCGCAGTGGAGCCCATGCCCTTGTATGACCCTTGATCCTGGGAAAGCTGGTACACCACCCGGTTGGCCAGCTCTATGCTGTGACAAACGGCTGTGGCCGCCGGTGACATATTGCTCTCGTCTGTCTCTTGGGCTGCGGGGGAGGTATGAAAAGCCTCCATGTAGTCTTTGACGCTACTGACTACGGTACTGCTGGCAACTTCGCCAGCTCGGTGTCCTCCCATACCGTCTGCAACTATGTACAGGCCCACCTGGTCGTCGGTATAAAAGGAGTCCTCGTTATTTTCTCTCTTCCTACCAACATCGGTACGTCCGGCCGAAAATGTTTTCATAGAATACCCGCTGTGCAAGTGCTTTTTCTACACATCCAATGCTACGTCGTCTCCAGGTCGAACCAACCCCTTTGCCAAAACATTAGAGTTTATCTCATGAGGTGCCAACAAAACCATAGCCTTCATTCAGCTATTGTTTGGACTTCTCAACCGCCATAAAATTCAAGTACAATGCGTACGCCTCATCCACCACCATTTCCAATTTGTCCATGGTGAACGGCAAGTTGGGAGTGATAGCTTCCCGGATGCATTCCATCATGAGGTCGTGTTCGCCAGTATTGGGAACGATACGTCTCATATCCAAATAAATATATTGCAGACGATCGCGGACTATATTAATGAGCTCTCGGGTGATGATCTGGTGCGTCTCCTGCTCACTCATTACCAGCATTTCTCCAGTCCGCTACCTGTCTATGGTTGAGCATGGTACCACGCTTGTTTGGAAATGTCACAAGAATTAACCCACGACTCAAGCCGGTAAAATCAACCACCCTCCAAAGCACATTACCTTGATATTATTGTATGTTGTTTTCCTTTTTGGAAAGCGTTTTCACAACCCAGGGCTTTAGCCTGCCTCTGTGATCATAGAACTCACTGAAACGGGCAATAACCTTCTTGGTCTTAGCAACCGCCTGTTTGCGCAGTCCAGTATTAAGGCCGATGCGCAGATATTCCATTGGGGTGATAAATGGAGCCAAAACATTGTGGCCGTAACGATCACAACCCATATGCACACACTTGGCATGGAGTTCATGATCCTGACCGTACTCAGTTCCAGTCAAGGAAGTGTACGACTTAAATACTTTGCAGTTGTTACAGCCAGCAACTTTAATAAAGTACGGTATCTCCCTCGCCCCGGCACTTCTCGTCATTGCTATCCCAGGCCCGGGTATTTCATGAATTGCTGTCGCGAGATTACGAAACTGGGAACCCGCTCGCGGGACTGAGCGGAGCGCAGCGAGCGCGAATTAGATGGGCGTGCCTGCCCGCCATCGCGAGCCTGCTCGCTCAGGCGAGGCGGGCGGGCCACCTGGCAACCGCAGGGTGTTGGTTTCCGTACCCTGAACGGTACGTCGCAGGGGCCGACACCCGAGGACGCCAGGAAGGATGCCCATATCCGTGGTCGCAGCAAGTCATTCATGAAATATCCGGGCTAAAGCTTTGTAATGATTCTGCTCATTGGTCACTCGAGGTAATGCAAAAACGATACCATTGCTCGATAGATTATATGTTGCTAGAATGCCTATTTACATGCCGGAGGAAGACCGAGAGAATGTTTGAGGTTGGAGGTTGGAGGCAACAAAGCGGATAAAGCAACTGTACCGTGACTCCAACCTTAAGGCCCGCAGGGCCGCTCCTACAGCCTAACGCCGCGCGAGCGCGAAGAAACTGGGGACCCACTTGTGGGGACTGAGCGGAGCGCAGCGAGCGCGAAGAAACTGGGGACCCACTTGTGGGGACTGAGCGGAGCGCAGCGAGCGCGAAGAAATAACCAATGAC
>JASFGC010000305.1:0-4713 GCA_050123975.1 Syntrophobacterales bacterium
TTAGATGACGGAACTTGTTGCTTCTCTTCAGACAAATCTATAACAAGGGTGTTTAAGGTCTGCAAAAGCTCAGAATCCAAGTCGGCCGACTTAAAATGCTCTAGAGATGCTTGCGCGATAAATTTTCGAGCCTCGCTGGGGATTTTTATAAAACGGACACCCATGCCGCGGGGCGAAATTTCGTCATCGGGACCATAGATGTTGGACCATACCACCTCTGCGCTGGCTTTCAAGACGATTTTCGACTTCGGGACTTGGATGGCCATATCAAATACCACATTGAGCTTCAGTGGTTTTCTGCAACTGATGAAACAGCCGTCGGGGGTGATATTCAAGGTTACACCTTCCATGACCCCGTCATCAGTTTTCATTTTAACGGGCCATTTGAGTTTCGCTCTCGGATAAACGCGCCTGTCAGCCGACATAAGTCACCTCTTCGCAGCAGGAGTAGGGTCTTCAATCCATACATAGCAGTTGTCTGCACTTTTGCTCGCCGTTGCATCAAGCAGATGCTACGCGATACTAGGTGATAATGCAAGAACCGGTCCAGTTCAGAAGAGTCATAGAGTGATCAAAAACTCAAATAGCACATAACAATAAGTGAGGAGTCAGGAGTCAGGAGACAGGAGTTAAGGACAGGGTATAGGGTATAGGGTATAGGGTGCAAGGTGCCTTACTCTGTGCTGCATTTTTTTCACCACGGACCACGGACGACGGACAACTGCCAGCAAGCCCTCCGCGCTGTGTCTTCTCTATAATGCTTAGTGCCTGGTTCTTAGTCCCTAGTCCCTAGTTTTTCTGCCTGCTGCTAGCTGCCCGCTGCCAGCTTTCTTCCCCCATGCCCCATGCTTCCCTTCAATCCGCAATCTATAATCCGCAATCTGCAATCTACAATCCCCCTTTCCAGGTTGACTCCGTCTCTGGAGTGTTTATATATCCTCTAGAGAATTTGATCATTTTGCAGCTGAAACTCCAGTCACAATAAGGAGACTGACATGAAGTATACTTATTCAACAATTACAATCATCCTTGTTGCCGGGCTCCTCTTGAGCTTTGGCAATGTAATGGCGGCCGGTACCAGCAGTAAAAGCCGTAGTAGACCTTCCGTATCCCCTGAGTACAAAGCCGGAAAAAAGGCAGTTGAAGAAAAAGATTTTCAGTCGGCCCTTGCCCATCTCAAGAAAGCCAACGAGAAGGACCCCAAAAACGCAGACATCCACAATTTGCTCGGCTATAGTTACCGGAAGTTGGGGGACACTGACAGGGCTTTCGAACATTACCGCATCGCTCTGCAAATAGAGCCGAAACACCGAGGTGCAAATGAGTATTTGGGAGAGCTTTATTTAAAAACCGATCAACTTGCCAAAGCTGAAGAGCGCTTGGAAGTGCTCGATGAAGCCTGTTTCTGGGGGTGTGAGGAATATGACGATCTGAAGGAAGCCATAGAAAAGTACAAAAAAAAGAGAAAGCAATAAAGCAAGCCAGGACGCTCTTGAATTGAACTTCAAAGCGGGGGAAGCGGAATGAGTAGAATTATCTTTTGTGTCATACTGCTGTTTCTGGGTATGCATGGTACGGCCGCTGCTGAGGCAGAAAGAATACTATTTGAAAATAATGAATATGGGGGTATCACCAAAGAAATCATTTATTCAGAAGGAGATGCCCAGTTTAAAAAGGGCATGTACAAAGTAATAGCTTCCTACGATAAAGACGGAAATAAGAAAAAAATGGAGGTCTACGCCACGGGTGGCTATTCTGAAAAAAGCGGGTGGTATAAGAAAGTAATTTATTATTGGGGAAGAAAGAAAGTCAGTGAAGCCTACTCAACCGATGCCGATTCTACCAAATATGGGTTTTCCAGAATGGTGTCATACTTTGACAAGAATAACAGGTTAGAAAAGAGAGAATATTACTTGAATGAAGAGACTAAGGCCGGCAAACTCGGGGTTTACAAGAGGGTTGTTCACTATGACGGCAAAGGGAATATAGACTACGTGCAAGATCTGGACAGGCTGGACAATCCGGTGTTGATCGAGTAGTTCAATTCAGCAATGTGCAGGCTAAAACTCCATACGGCTTTCCTCGACATACACTTTCTTGAGGCAAATGCCGTCGCTGTTGATGATAAGCATGCAAAACTGGGCTGTTTCATAGCTCGGGAAAAGCACCAGGCTGGCAGCGTGGCTCCACCTGCTGTAGGTCCACACCTCATAGCGACCCTCTGGAAAGCTTAGATCGGCTGAATGTATCGTGTCGACTCTGGCGATATAATGCGCCAGACTTATCTTGTCCAGTATCAGAATTTGTTCCGGCTCGCCAAGAAGGCTTGAAATTTCGCTCCTAGTGGTTTCACCATCAACTATCCTCCCGACCCTGTCCTCAGAAAGCTTTGGACTTCCGGCTGAAACGCATGACATTATGAGGGCCATGAGCGCAGTTGCCACTGCCAGATATGGAGTTTTCTGCCCGAGCTGGCCAAACATAGGTTGCTTCCCTAGCCCGGATAATTCATGAATCACTTGCTGCGACCATCTTCTTGGTCTCGCGACAGCAATTCATGAATTATCCGGGCTAATCATTCTCGTTTGGAGATGACCCAATGCTAAGCTACTTGTTGCGATATTTCAAGAGAGGACACTACAACATTAGGGTATATTGGGGAAAGGTTATCCAGTTTCCATCCAGAGTTTGTGGATGAAAACTGGATAGGGGTGAACTCTTCAGCTTGTTTCCTGAAGCGAGGATTAACCCTCTTCGGTGTTTACCCTCTGTTTCAGTTCATTACACATTTTGAAGTAAGGGAGTTTCTTGCCGGAAACCCTTATGAGTTCGCCAGATTTTGGATTTCGTCCCTGATAGGGCGCATACTCTTTAATCTTGAAGGTGGCAAACCCACGGATCTCGATGCGGCTCCCCTTGGCCAAGGCTTCGGCCATCGCATCAAAAATGGACTCGACGCATTGTTTCGAGTCAACTTTGGTAATTCCCAAAGTGTTCGTAAGTGATTCAATCAATTGTCCTTTGTTCATAGCGACTCACCTGCACCTTACTGGTTAATGTGATTTGCATTGACCCATCGCCATTTTTCTCTCACCTTTGCTTCATGCAATTATCTCGCCACCATCAACAACTATCTGTGCTTCAGGGAAAGGATATAGTCTTTGTTGAGGATCACATCGTTCTGGTCCCGGCACAGGTAGATGAACTGAGGTGTGAAATTTAAATAATCACTGAGTCTCAATTTATCCGGCGGCAATTCAGTGTAGAAAGTTCCTTCTACGACATCGCCGTTGATTAACTCTATCTGAACTTCAATCTCACGCGCCTCCAGGGTTTCGGGCAACAGATCTCTATCCGCCAGTTCCACATCCATGAACCTGTTCTTGCCAATCATGAGAATCTCATCTTTCAAGATGTCTTCAAGTGGGATAAAGCTTCGCTCAGAATTAAGAACATCTATAATGAGTTCTCTTCCCGGGTGTTTCTCTGTGGAATAGCTCAAGAAGAAATTTACGTCTAATCTTCCGCCGGTACTCACGCGAAGCGTAGCTTGCCGTTTGAATTTGTCAACTTTCATGACAAATCCTTCCTCCTCGTATTCTTCAGTCGCAATTTTTCCCTGGTGCACGTGCAAGAATCATGCAGACAAAAGGTGCTTTTGCGAAAATTATGTTTCATGGTTGTATGGTTGAAAGTGATCAAGAGTTGTAATGCTGGCCTTAGTTTTCATTGCTTGAGAGGTTGCTGGAAACAGGTGATGTAGACAAGGGAAAATTGGCTCTTTTTTTGCACTTGCTCTGTAGCATCGGGCCAAGACTAATGACTGACAGGCGGGTTTAATGGATTTTCTCGAAATAAGCAAGTATGGCAATAGCGCAGAGGACTATCTGATCTCCGTGGTGGTTCTCGTTGTGAGTGTATTTGCTTCAAGGTGGGCCTATTCCATCTTGCGTAAAACCGTCTGTGAATGGGTTTTTGAAGTTCAAAATGCTTTGGATAAAGAAAACCTTTACCGTCTCTCTAATCTCGCCACTTACCTGATAGCAGTTGCCGGATTTTTCTATGCCCAGAACCGATTGAACTTCAGTGAGGAAGTCTCGACCTGGCTTGACCTCACTCCGTTGCTTTTGGGTCAGATTATTTTCCTGTTGATCCTGGCAAATATCCTCGGACCTGTTGCTGAGGTGGTTTCGATTAGAAGCATGAAGGAAGTGGAACGGCGGGATCAGAAATACTTGCAAGCCCAAAAGCAGGCAATAGAAAGAATAAAGAGGCACATTAGAGGGCTGACAGGATTGTTGTTACTTCTCATACCCTCCCTAACCATAGCAACCAGTGTCACCTTCGTTCCCATCGTCATATGGGGCGTCATCCCCCTTTTTGTCCTGATTGCGCTTCTGTTCTGCTTTAGAATCATCCTGGCCATGAAGCGACAATTCAAAAGAAGTGAAACGGTAGAAGTTAGCCATGAAACCCCGGCTGCGCCCGAAGCCTCCGTGATTGTGGAAGACCCTGACTTGGAACTAAAAGACAGCATTGTTAAGTTTTTTTTGGATATATACAGGCATAGATTGCGAGCACTTAAAGGCGATCCAGCGGAAATTCGTCTCGTGGATGCGCAGTCCTTTGCACCGAATTACATTTATGAATTGCGGGTAATGAAAAGCGGTGACTGGTATACGAGACGGATGACCATCGGTCCAATAGGGGAAG
>JASFGC010000306.1:0-4702 GCA_050123975.1 Syntrophobacterales bacterium
ACCAGTGGAGAGATAATGCGAAGGAAATAGCCCAGATATTTCTCGGTGAAGCGAAAAACGATTTTGTCAGAGCGAAGTTTCGAGAACACAATGTCGACATAATGTTGCGGGAACGCCGAATTGGCATCGCCAGAGACATTTTAACTGAAGTAGCCCATGGCTATGACGCGCTTGTGATGGGTAGAAGGGGCTTGAGCAAGGTCGGGACCTCTTTTCTTGGCAGCACTTCGGAGAGAATTGTCGAAAAAATCGAAGACGTTCCGGTGTGGGTAGTAGGAAAGGTCACCCACGCAAAGAGCATGCTCTTGGCTGTGGACGGTTCTGACAATTCAGACAGGGCAATCGATTATTTTGGCACCCTTTTTGCCGCTGCTGAATTCAGGGCTACACTTTTTCATGTGGTACGAAGTTTTGGACTTGGATTTCTGGAAGGCTCTACCTTGCGGGAGGAAGCGGTAGACGGTTTCGTGGAAGAAGCGAAGAGTAATATTCCTCGCATGTTTCAACGCTACAGGAAATGTCTCAAAGAATATGGAATAGAGTCTGCAAGAATATCTACCGTCTATCTGATGCAAAGCCATAGTCGTGCGGGAAGTATTCTCGAAGAGGCGGCAGCGGGTGGCTACGGCACTATCGTAATGGGCCGCAGAGGGTTATCCGAATTGCACGAATTCTCCATGGGTCGTGTTACCAAAAAGGTGTTGAATGGAGCTGGGGAATTCACTGTGTGGCTTGTGCCTTAGATCGTGTCCCGGATCCACTACATAGCTACTAAAAAACCGTTATAAGTTTTACGAAAAGTACCCTGTGGAGCGTGCCTGGAGGCAATACCCCAATGGTCTCCGTCTGTGATAGGAACTAGGATTTCTGCAGCTTTTTCAAGATCTCATCAGGACCGAGAATAATGAGAGCATCGCCGTCCTTTACCTGAAAGTTAGCCCTGGGTATGAAAGAGGGTTTTTCCCGAACAATCTCCTTCACCGCCAACACCTGAATCCCGAAACGGTTGATCAAGTCCAGTTCTTTGAGTGTCTTGCCTACAAAATCTTTCGGAGGGGCTAGCTCAACAATGCTATAACCTTCAATGAAGGGAAGATAGTCCAACATATTTGGATTGTCCAATCTACTTCCAAGCCCTATGGCCAGATCCTTCTCGGGAAAAAAGATCTCGTTGGCACCGACTTTCCTCAGAATGCGTCCGTGCTCTTCACTGGTTGCTTTTGCGAGGATATTCTTCGTTCCCAACTCTTTCAGGTGCAAAGTAGCCAGGATACTCGCCTGCATTCTCGTCCCAATGCAGACCACCGCTGCATCAACTTGACTAATACCCAGGGATTCCAGTGCTTCCCGATCGGTAGCATCAGCTACAACGGCCTGGCTGACCACATCCTTGATCTTCTGCACTTGGCTCTTACTGATATCCAGGGCGATGACCTCATGCCCTTTTTCATAGAGATAGTTTCCAAGATAGTAACCGAAATTACCAATGCCGATAACAGCGAATTGTCCCATGATGCATCCTTTAGCAAATGTTTGTTGAAGCGCTACAATGGTTTGCGGCTGATTTCAAATATGACTCAACCGATCATGACATTTTCTTCCGCATACTGGATCGTCGACCGGGGCTCCCTTCCGCTTAAAGCCACAGCTATGGAGAGCGGACCCAATCGCCCGACAAACATCACCACAACCAGGATCAACTTGCCCAAAGTGCTCAGCTGTGAGGTGATCCCTACACTGAGCCCCACAGTTCCAAAAGCAGAGACCACCTCAAAAAGGAGCTCAAGGAAGAGTCCCCTGCTTTCTTCGTGGATAGTGGTTCCCAATTCACTTACGGTTAAAGCCATGGTGGCAGCATAGATAACTATTACGGCCACAACGAACACCGAGATAGCTCGTCCAACGGTTTCAGCTGTTAGAGTACGGCGGAAAATACTCGTTGCTTCTTCTCCCCGAAGTCGTGACCTACTGAGGGCAAAAAGAACCCCCAAGGTGTTGACTTTGATGCCACCCCCTGTAGATCCTGAAGCGGCTCCAATGAACATGAACAGAATGGTAAAAAGCAAGGTGACATTTGCCATCTTGCCAAAATGTAAGGTATTGAACCCGGCGGTTCTGGTGGTCACTGATTGAAAAAAGGCAGACAGTACCTTCGCCGGTAAAGAAAGTCCTGCCATGGACTTGTTCCACTCAAGTGTCAGGAACCCAAGCGTGCCGGCTATCAAAAGGAGTGCAGTGAGCGTCAGCACCAGCTTGGAGTGAACTGAAAACCGCCTGGCCCGACGTGCCTTGTGGGATCTGAACAGAACCCTTTTCAACTCCAGCATCACCAGGAACCCGATACCACCACAGATGATTAATAAAGCCACAGTCAGACTCACCAATGGATCACTGCTGAAATCCATAAGATTATGAGAATACAAACAAAAACCGGCATTACAATAAGCGCTTATCGCATGAAAGACAGCGAAGTACAGAGCCCTGCCCGGGTGGTACATCCCGGAAAAACGAAGGAAAAGCAAAGTGGCCCCAGCCGCCTCCAGCACGAGGGTGAATATCACCACGTGCAAAACCAGGGAAGGGAGTCTGGTATCCGGACTGTGGGTAAAGGTGTCTTGGATGACACTGCGCTGCATGAAAGAAAATCTGCCGGTCATCAGCATTATGAGCACGGTGGAAAAAGTCATTATGCCCAATCCGCCACACTGGATGAGTACCAGTACGACCCACTGGCCGAAAAGGCTCAGCCGGCTACCAGTATCAACCACCACAAGACCAGTAACACAGGTTGCAGATGTAGCTGTAAACAGGGCATCCACCGGTGAGAGCCGCGGCCCATTGACCGCAGCCGGGAGCATTAACAATATGGTGCCCATTATGATCAAGAGCGCAAAGCTGAGGAGCGGCAGATTGAGTGGCGTGATGACGGACCTGCGTAATGCCATCGAGAAGTCCTGCACAGAAATTGAAGATTCCTATTGAAAGAGATGACGAAGATCGCTGCGCGACCCTCTCCACAGCTTATAATTTTTCTCAAAATCCATCAATTGATCAAACAGACCATAAGGGCATGGGCGGTATGCACTAGTTTGTTGGCTTTACTGCCCAACCCAAATTGACTTATGTCCCGAACACCCTTTCTGCCGATTACCAATATCCCGTAATTATTCTCCTCCAGTTCTACAAGAATATCCCTGGCGATTCCTTCTTTTTGCGGCTGAAATTTCACATCCACGTTCCCTTCCGGAATCCCTGCAGAGATAAGCCTCTCTTTGCCTTCGTTTGCAATGCTTTTTGCTTTTTTTAAATACTCTTCCATCCGCTGAGCCATGTTCTCCTGCTGCTCTGCTCCTTTTAAATCGCGTATGAAGTTCCAATACGATGATGTGTGTAGGTCTGGGGCTACAGAAGGAATTACGTGAAATAGGGTAAACCTACTCTCTTTGAGGTGGGAAAAGTACCGGATCGTGTGCTCTACAACGCGGCGGCTGATATCTGCGCCAACTATGGTCACGAGCACATCATGGGAAGAAATACGTGGATCGATCATCCAGAGGGGCAGATGATATGCCATATTGGTAAGCTTGTAGGTGACACTTCCAATGATCTTCTGCGCCAAGGTTTTAGCTCCCCATCGGGCCAGGCCAATTGCCTCAAAATCCTCTTTGTTGGCCAGATTAATCATTGAGATCACAGGGTCTTTGCACTTCTCCTCGTAGGCTGTCTCCACCCGCTCAAAATCAAATCCGGCATTTATTACAGCCTCTTTGGCTCGTCTCAGGGTTTTCAGCTCTTCTACGCTCCATTGTTGCAGGAGCTTTTCCACCGCTTCCGGACTCAGAGGTGCTTTAGATAAGTAAGAAAGGTCGGGTTCGGGAATGCCATGAAAGACAGTAATCTTCACGTTCTCATTGTCTTTCAAGAGATTACCTGCCGCGGCGACAGCATCCCTAGCAAACTGAGAGTTATCCACACCAAACAACACTTTTTGTTCTCTTTTCATGAGTCGTTCCTTCCAATGAAAGGCATTATTTGCTGAATGTCTTTCCGGATGAAAGTTGCAGTTTTTAATAAGAAAAACAATTACTTGTCTTCCCGCGCGACACAAGAACGAGAGCAATTCTTATTGAGGCAAATCACCTCAAGCAACAGTCAACGTTTACCAGGCATTAACCTTAAATTTCTTCGACCACACTCGAAGTCTCTACCAGTTTCAGGTGGCTTGACATAGCCTTCAGCGTGTCGAGATCAATCTCTAGTGGCGGATAAACCTTTGCGGGATCATCAATCACCTCATAAAGCTTCAAGTAATGATCAATGGCCTTGCGCAGGTTCTTGCACTCTTTTAAAGAAAGCTCCAATTTCACCTGATGTATCCGTTTGTCTGTCACTTGCATATTTCCTCCTACCCCTTTCGCCATCACTCACGTATCTACTAGATCAACATACAGGAAGTTCGATGATCACAGTTGTACCCATCTCAGCCTTACTGATTATTTTGATTTCGCCTCCATGATCTTCGATGATTTTCTTGCTCATGGCCAAGTCCAGTTGTGTGTCGTCGTTGTTTCGTTCAGAGAAAGGGTTGAACAAATTTTCCAGGGCGGCCGGGGGAATCCGCCCTACTTTTTCTTTTAAATAGATGCCGGCAGTGTCCCAGCATACCTCAGTCCGAACCGTTAATACTTCTCCTGGCCGCATA
>JASFGC010000307.1:0-4695 GCA_050123975.1 Syntrophobacterales bacterium
ATCCCGCCTGACCCAATGTTTTTTGCCATGGCCGTAGTGATCAGCTTCGGCCTTGCCGCCGGCACCCTGCTGACCCTGGTGCTGGTCCCGGTGTTGTACAGCTTGTTTTTCAAGGTGAAAGAGGAGAGAAGCGTGGTGTCGTAGTCTAGTGTTGGAGGGGCAGAGGAGAGAACCAAAATTCTTAGAGTAATGGATTGTGTGAAATCTCAAATAACAAATCACAAATCCCAAACAAATCACAATGACCAAAATTTCAAATTCCAAATCTGTTTTGGTCATTTAGTATTGGAATTTGAGATTTGTTTGTAATTTGGTGCTTGGAATTTGTGATTTTATAGGCTCCGCTACTCCACCACTCCAACCCTCATCCCACAATCCGCATTCCCCATTCCGCAATCATCTTTTAATTGGTTCTACCCCAGATTTATTGAAAAACTCCTGGAGCCTCTGAAACCATTCCTCCCTTTCTGCCTGAGTCATGAGAAAATCGAATCTACCGGCAGCGCGCTCCACATCCATCCAATCGATGAGAAAATCAAAAACTGCATTCTCAGCAGCCTGGTCTGCTCTCAGGGAAGAGTTCTGGGCGTCCAACAAGTCAACAATGGAGACCAGGCCGCGGACATATTGATCTGTCACCAAATCGAGATTCTTCCGCGCTGCCTCAGCGGCAGAACGGGAAAGATTGATATTTGGGTAGGATGCCGATGCCTGGTGCAGAGCTGATCTTACTCGTTGATCTATCCGCTCTGCTGTCGCCTGCCGTTCCAGTTGGAGCCGCGACAGTTCTTCTCTGGCGCGTTTGATGGTGGCAAACTTGCCCCCACCCTCCACCAAAGGGAAGGTGGCAAAAACCCCTACACTCCAATCAGTGTCGTCCAAGTCCGATTCAGAACTACTTCTTTTCCCTTCCCCACTTTCTGCCAACAACTCGGAAACAGTGCCCTGGGCTGCAAAAGACGGCAGCCAGAAGGCTCGCTTGGCATTTACCAGGATTCTCTCCTGGGCGGCGATGCCAGCGTCGAAGCCCAGGAGCTCGGGAGCGACGAGTAAGCCTTCTTCCACCACGAAATCACGGTATATGCGATAGTTTCTCGGGTTATCCACATAGGGCCAAAGGCGCGGGTCACTGACAATGAGGAGCGGATCACGGAGGTCTGTCTCGATGGTCGCAAACTGTTCTTCCAAGGGTCGGTTGAGCAACCGGTTCAACCGATTTTCAGTCTGGCGGGTTCTGGCCTGGGCAAAGAGCACATTCGACCGGTTTCTGGCGATCTCGCTCCGCCAGCGAAACTCCTCGGAGCGGTTGGCGATGCCTACGGAAACTCGTACCAGAGCGCGCTCCAGGTTGGCACGGGTCAATCTCAGATTGTCTTTTTCCACCCGCTCCAGGGTTTTAGCCCGCAACACATCGAGGTAGGCGACCGCCGCGTCACGGATGATGTCGAGTTCCACCGTATTACGTTGCTCTTCACGAGAGGTCTGGAGCCTTTTTTCCACCGAGAAGTTCGACCAGGAGTCTTCGTCGTAAAGAAGTTGGGTGGCGGTGACTGAACCTGTAAGAGAGCGCTCGGGGGTCAGGCCACGGCTCGATTCCGCCCTGTCGTCATCAATCATTGCCCCTTGAGCGTCAAGGTCTACCTGGGGCAGCAAGGAAGAGCGGGCCTGGTTTACCACCTGTTCGCCGGCGGCAACATTTCTGTTCTGTGCAGCCAGATCCAGGTTTGCGGCAATAGCCTCGCGCACCGCACTATCCAGAGAAAGTCGACGCTCTACTCGCTCCACTTGCTCGTTGAGCAATTCTGCTTCGGTGAGCGCACTCCATGAGGGATAGAACCCGATTGCCCGGCCGGTGGCCATGTTTATGGTAAGCTTCTCACCCACGGGAAACGCTACCTTAAGAGTACTGGCTTTCTCTCCCAGGAGGATTCGTTGCACGTTCAGGGCAATTCTTCGAGTGAGGCGAGGGATTTCCGATTTGGGTGCAGCGCTGGCGAGCACGCCGGCTTCAACATCTTCTCCACCCAGAAGGGAGAAGCTTGGCAGCTTTTTTAAGATTAAACCGTATAAAAGCTTGCGGAATTCTCCAGGTGAAAGCTGCGAAAGAGGAAACAAGTAAACTGCGTCGGTATCAGAAGGAAAAGCGGCCAAAGCTTCGTCAGCAGAAAATTCAATCGGAACAATATGTATGTCGATAGTATTTTCCTGAGCAATACGACGGAATTTCTTCTCAAGCCAGGGAATAAACTCCAAAGCCTCCCTCCGGATGACTACCACCAGGTTGTGGAAAGGAACCATTTCTCGAAAAACTCTGATGTCTCGTTCAAAGCTGATGAATGGATCGATGTAGCTGAGGTTCTTAACTCCACTGGCACCGTCTTTGAGAGGGAGGTTTTGCAACTTGGCATCAACCACGACGGCGGCAACCACCGGCTTCGGCAGTTTCTCTTTTTGGCATACGTAATTCGTTGCTAGATGACCGAGGGTAATTACCAGATCAACCTTTGGTTCGGCCAGCAAGGTGTCTACCGCCCTTTTGATATCGGCAACCTTCCAGTTGCCGTGAACTGTCATCTCGGCCGGAAAACGAACGTCAAATTCCCTTGCAGTAATCCTGAGAATTTCTTCCTTGACCATACCCTTGATGTCCGGCAGGCGACCTGCTGGGCCGTCTTGAACAATACCAATGCGAACAAAGGGTGGCTTGGAAGCGGACAGCCCATCAGGGATCCACATTAAAACTGTTAACAAGAGAATCGTTATGAGAGCAATCAACCAGCTGTTCATCCTTTTATTCATCCACCTACTCCTTTGCTTACAATAATTCGCCCGATGGTCTTTCTTGCACAAATGTGAGCACTCGCGGATGCCTGAACGATTACCGTCAGGGCAACACAATCAGGATTAATGTCTTAATGTTGTTTTATAAAAACCCTTATAGGTCGAGACCGCGGTATGGTTTTGGGCTGACAGTATAGGATAAGCAGTTCGGTAGGGCAACAGCATAATGATAGGTGTGATCTTGTGGGCGGGGATAAACCCCGCCCCTACATTGTATGCGAATCAAAAACACGTATGGGCGGTAAATCATTCATCTAGGCCGCGAATCTTCTTATCCACGAGCTTTAGGAGGCCGTAGAGGCTTTCCATGTGGGGGGCGCTGACGCCATGTCGTTTGGCTACCCTGAGTGTGTTGCCCAGGATGGCCTCGACTTCCATGGGTCTCGCCTCCTCAAAGTCAACCAGCATGCTGCTTTTATATGGTGCCATGGCGCGAGTGCCGTCGATATTCTGTTGTACTATCTCCTCTGGCAGGGGATGGCCGGCAGCCTCGGCGATGAGACAAACTTCCTCCATGACTTTCTGGGCGAGTTCTAGTGATTCCGGGTTTTCCACCATGGTCTGGGTATCCGCCCCGCCTCCCAGAACTGAAATGGGATTAAAGGGCGCGTTCCAGACCAGCTTTCTCCATCTGGCAGTTACCGCATCTTCAGTCACCTCGCACTTCAGCCCTGCTTCATTGAAAAGTCTGGCGAGTTCCTCCGCCTTCACTGATTTGCCGGCAGGATAACGGCCAATGACCACGCGGCCGAAGTCGGTATGATCTATGTGGCCGGGGCTGGTGCGGGTGGCACATATGAAAGCCAGACCGCTGATGATTTCGTTATCAGGGAAAGCCCGAGCCACGGGTTCTTCGATCTCAACCCCGTTTTGCAGCAGAACGATGGCTGTTTCCGCTCCCACTACCTCTTTGATGATCGCGGCCGTGTCAATTTCAGGAAGCACCTTGAGCCCCACCAGGACGTAGTCGGGGGGAGGGCCATATTCACCAAGGTCTCGTATGACTTTCTCTGGAGTGAAATGAAAATCCCCCAGGGTGCTCGCGACCGTTATGCCTTTGGATTTCACCAATTCATAATCCGAACGGCAGAGAGTTGATACAGAAGCTCCGGCCTGGGCCAGTTTGCCGCCGTAAAAGCCACCAATTGCCCCGGTTCCTACGACTAGTATTCTCGGCTGCATCACTCCATTACTCCAACACTCCAACCACCATTGGCACACCACTGCGATACATTTCACTCATGTGGTTAGCATAGCCTATTGTTCCTAAATTTGGCCATAGAAAAGGCAGCGTCATGAATGACCCTGCCGTTGACCGCATGAATAAATAAGGTAGGGGTTCTTTTACTGCGAATCCGTTGTGTCTTTTTCGAATCGGCTCAAGGACCAAAGCCCAATTATGCCGTGGAATTATTGACTGGAGCCATAACCGGTTTTCGTAATGGCGGTGAGTTTAGGGCCAGTGAAGCTCAAATTTCCAGAGAATCTTCCGCTGCCTCGATTGTAAGCCCACACTTCGCCACCTCCGCGCCGGCCCGGATATCTATAGGTAGGCTCGCCACACTTTCTCAGAATGGAGTCCTTGGTGTCCACCCCAATCTTTATCAGGAAGGTCCCGCACCGGGCCCCCGTCAACCTTGATTGACCTACTTGCGCCAGGGCCGGAACTGTAATCATCGCTGCCAAAGTAATCAGCACGAGCAAAAACATCAATACAGCTGGTATTTTCTTCATGATTTTATCTCCATTCTTGTTTCTTGCCCCGTACGGCACGATAGAATATGCTAAATACTAAAGCTATGCAAGATTCATGTCAACTGCCTTGCCGATATGCTCAGATTCTTGATTCAAAAT
>JASFGC010000308.1:0-4665 GCA_050123975.1 Syntrophobacterales bacterium
CTGGGCGTAATGAGGTGAGAAAGTTATCGGGGAGTGGCGGAGCGAACGTGCGGACTGTGATTGAGTAAACGGTAGTACGTGAGATCGCACCGGGCAGATTGTGAGAAAACCAAAGATTGCTAAGGCAGCAATTGCGAAGAGAACACTTATTCCTCGCTGGCGAAACAACTCCATAGGACTGTACTCCACATGAATGCAGATTCAAAGGAGATCGCTTTGCTATATCTTGGTTGGCTCTGGTCTGGTGCGGTTCGGACGTTCTCGATTTATACTAACCAAGAGGTGAGAGCTTTGCTGCTCAGTGTTCACTGATGAGCTGGTCTATGACCTCCATAGATTTCTTACTGATAGGGCTTTCTATGCCCTTGATGCGCTCATCATAAATGGCATCAATGTACTTCTCGATGGCCTCTTCATAGCGCCGGCGCTGTTTCAGGATTTCCGCTTCTTCAAAATAGGTGGTTTGCAGACTCTGAAACGGCTTGAGAACCACCAAGGCTAGATCACGGACAACTTCTGCGGTGACCTGTTCGAGAATTTGGCTTTCGGTGGGCAACTCTAGAGGGTTGTAAGGAATGTTGGCTTCAGGGATGCCGTCATTCCACTCATCCGTTACCTCCGCGTTACGCTTGAGAGTATCTGTTGCAATAATCTCCCCTTTCTTGGCATCGATGATCTTGTAGTAAATGTGGACGGCAGCTCGCATCTTGTTGCGGCCCACGGTGTAGTTTTCATAATGATATTCAGGCACCTCCACCACTGCCGGAGGGGCTGCTGCCAATTGCTCTCGGGTGGGTTTCGGATGCTTGGCCTCCCAAATGAGATACTCCGGGTTCTCTTGGACTTTGGTGCCCAATGGAATCTTGGCGATCTTACTCCCTTTGGTCTCGTCCTTCTCAGTCTTGTAGAGCAGGACGTTTCCCATAATGAAGATATCAATGCCGGTCATGCGTCCCACCCGACGGGCAGCCTCCATATCGCCTACGATGCCCGCCTGCTCCAAATTCATTTCTTTGAGAATTGACTGGAGATCCTGGCGTTCCAAAATCCGAATATCCCCACTGGAGTTATTAAAAAGATAGGTGATAAGATTTGAGGAAGCGTTTGTTCCAGCATCAGGATCATATGATGGACTGGCAAAATCAAATATGGCGATGGCCCTCTTGAGTCGGCCTTTTATATTGTCTTCGGTCTCCTGAATCTTATAGAAAAGCTCAGGGTATTGAGGGTTGATTTCAGTCAACTGCCAGTACCAGGCCAGACCGTTACCATGACTGCCCTTCTCTGTATACCGTGAGGCCCGCTGCAGAACCTTTTTGGTATAGCTTTCCAGGGCTTCCTTATAAAAGAAACTGTTGCGTACAGAAGGCGAGTAGTGAATAGCCTTCTGGTACTCCTTGTTGGCTCGGTAGAGACGATTTTGCTTAGCGTGTTGGTTCGCTTGATCAAAGTAATACCTACCAGCTCGCAATTTAGCCTTGGTCAGTTCGGTCCGGATATTCGGGTCACCGGGAAGATACGAAAGGGCTGTCTCGTAAAAGGTTACAGCTCGGTCCCATTCGTTGGCACTTGCCATCTCAGCGGCGCGGCCTAGGAAGTATTGAGGATTATCATTTTTCTTGACTTCTTCGATGAGTAACCGGGTGTTCTTGTATGTGGGATCAATGGCCATGACTTTGCCGAAAGCGGCCAAGGCACCCTTCCAGTCTTCGCTTTGTACCGCAGCGATGCCTTCTTTGTAATATTCATCACTTCCTGCAGCCGTGGCCCTGGCCAGTTTGTCCTCAGTGTCTTCATAATTGGGGTAGATCTCATTAACCTTGCGAAAGTTGGTGACAGCTTTCAGCCATTGTTCATTGTTGAGAGCTTTAACCCCAGTGCTATAAGATTTTTGTGCCTGTTGGGTTAGTTCTTGTTCTTTTGCCTTGAGTTGCCGATGCAGCTCGAGAATATCTGGATTTTGTGAATCAAACTCCATGGCCTTATCCAGATAGGCCATGGTTGTTGATACTGCTTGGTAATCTTTTACAGCGGCGTTACTCCAATTGTTTACGGCGCGCTGGTAATATTTTTTGGCTGCTTGCTGTTGCGCTTTTGTCAAAGCCTCCTGGTATGTCCTATTGTTGGGCTCTTGGGTGAGGGCATCTTTGTAAAAGGCTATCGCACCTTCATAGTTGCCCATTTGGCTCAGTTCCTCTCCTTGACGGTAGCTAGTTTTGCCAGCGGCGCAGGTCACTAAGAAAATGATCGTTGTCAACAATGCCAACTGCCGAAGGCATTTTGCATGACGCATAGCTAGCCTCCCTGATTGCCACCAGCCCAAAGCCTATCCATTCCAATGGCAAAAATCAGCGATTGGTCGGAGCGATAGAAACCTGAAGCTGGTTATGGGTTGATTCTTTGATCTCGAACGTGTAGCTGCCAAACTTACGAGTGGTGAGATCCGCGGCCAGGGATTGGGTGCTCCCGGTTAATTCAACTTCTAATTCGGCTGTTCCCATGGTGTAGTTGCGCTGGTAGATCTCTTTAATGCCTCGAACGTTGTCTGAAATGAGCTGAATAACTTCCTGAAGATGCCCGTATCCCTGCAAACCGAAGATAATAAGATTGACATTGACTAGGTTGTAGACCTCTTCATGGAATATCTGGATAATCTTATCTATCATATCATGGGCCAATAGCTCGCTGGCTTCACTTATGGCCATTTGAATGCCGGAGAGGCTATTAACGTGGGGCTTGGCGGCTTGACGAGTTTCGGATACCTTGACCTCCCCGGTGTCTGCTCTGACTAGTTTTGCACTGATTACTGCCTGATTGCTGTTTATCTTAATATCCCCAATGGTCACCTGGTTTGTGACCGCTTGGGCACTGCCCAAAAGAAGCATTTCAGCTCCATATTTATCACTGATTACCGCGGCTACTCGGCCATCGCCTGCAAACAGTCCCTGTACTTTGTCCTGGCCCAGGTTGCGGCGAACAGTGTCGGCATCCACCAGTTTGAAGCCGCTATCGAGGAGCACTTTAGAGATGGCATCTTCTGCCAACCTGCCGCTGTTGACTCCCTCAGAGATAGATTCTTCGAAAAGAACCATGACTCGTGGCTTTCGCACCTGCCGCATGAGGACGTTGAGGGCGCGCAAATCATGCTTGAGTTCACCGCTCGCCACGGTTGCCTGGATGGTGACCTTGTAAAGACCCTGATCCACCTTTTCGTCAATCACTTCATAGGTTTGAACGTATCCCTTGGACTGGGAATATATTTTGTCAGAGAGCAGTTCGTAGTTTTCAACCAGAGTTTCATTCTCAATAAGACTCCCTGTGGCCTGTTCCACAGCATTACGGAGGGCATCTTCAATGGCCTTGTCACGAGAAATATCACGGTTACCCTGAACGATGGCGGCCACCCCTTGGCTCTCTATAGTTGTGGACTGGCCATGTGCTCGTTGAGGGACGAGACCAATAAGTAGAACGAGGAGCAAAAATAGGTAAGAGGAACGCATGATTTCTATCCAAATTGTTGAAAGGTTTTTGATGGGGTCCGGCCTAAACAACACGTGCAAAAGAGAAAATTCCGGAAACTCAAGATTCAGAAAAAGCCAATCTTATCTAAGGATTCAAAATATTTAGTAATAGTAACAAAACTGTTTCTAAGCTGTCAATGACAAAAACCCTCGTGATAAAGTTTAGCTCGTTATTCTTTCAGGGATGAGGTGAAAAACCTATGAGTGGGACGCAAAACTGGGAATGTATGCGTGTTTGCTGTCCAGACTGCTCAGAACATTGAGGACCTGGGTTAGGGTACTGATTGTTTGACAAATCGGGGCCGAAGGAGGTATAAAGCACTAGTACATAAACATGGAACCGCGTGAGGTGAGAATCGGTGGGACAGCTCGTCACAAAGCTTTCCACCAAGAACTGAGCGAAAGTGTTGGGAAAAGGGGGCCTGGTCTGAAAACCGGGCCTTTTGCCTATTTCCATGCTGCATTTTCTGACGTGACATGGGTCAGGCAAACTGGCCCGGTGAGAAGGCGGAGGAGGATAGCATGAGAAAAACTGTAGCGTTTACCATAGTGGTGTTTGTGTCGGCAGTTCTCATGGCAGGTGCCATGGTCTGGGCTCAGGGTGATGTGGTCCAACAGTTTGGCCAGGGCAGCATCAATTGGAGCACAGGAAAGGTTGTGGCGGTGGGTATTGGCGCCCCGCCGGCCAAAGCTGCCAACATGGCCCAGGCTAGGGCAATGGCCAGACGAGCTGCAATTACGGTTGCTCGCCGAAATCTCTTGGAGGTCAGCCAGGGTGTCCAGGTGGACTCCATGACCCTGGTAAAGGACTTCACAGTAAAGAGTGACATTATTCGCACCTCAGTTCAGGGTGTTGTCCGGAATGCCCAGGTAATCGATACTGCCTATATGAGTGACGGTTCTGTGGAAGTGACAATGGTAATGAGCCTGGGAGGCGAGTTCGCCAATGTTATTCTGCCCCCGCCTCCGGTGGGTGGAGAAGGACCCCCTGGATTTCCGATGGTGCCACCCGGTACAGAGATGCCAGCCTCACAGGTCTTCACAGGACTGGTGATAGATGCCCGCGGGCTGGGCGCTCGTCCGGCCATGGCACCGAAGATCGTGGATGAGAGCGGCAGGGAAATCTATGGTTCTGCCATGGTGA
>JASFGC010000309.1:0-4642 GCA_050123975.1 Syntrophobacterales bacterium
TCTGTCAGACAAGTAACTCGTACGCACTTTCTTGAACCGCACTCCTTTCTAGCCCGGATAATTCATGAATTATCCGGGCTGGTGTCCAGCGCATGGTCGTAACCTGCTTGATCACGGTATTTTTGAGTTGAAACCTCGTCCAACTGGACTTTCTTAAAAACCATTTCCAACCGTTACAGTGTTTATTGAGAGTGGTGGAGGGCCTGAGCACAACCACCTTTTTAATAGTTTGGATGAATTGTGCATTTTGCCAGACTCCCGTCCAGTTTAGGCATGAATTTTGAAAGTCAGAGTCAACGATTGTGGCTGCCGGGCGCTACTTCTCTTACCACCTACCAGTGCGTCAGGCAACAGGGGTATTTTTTTCAAAACTGCCTACGACCATCCTACCGGCGGGGTGATGTGAATCTGAAAGGTTTTCAAGGTTAGACCGATCTTGCCTCAAGGAGAAAATATGGGCACACTTTCCATGTTAAAGAAAAGACCTCTCACGGTACTCATCGTTGAAGATGATGACGAACTGAGAGACATCCTGCACGCCGAGTTTGAACTTGAGGGTCTGACGGTTCTCACAGCCACCGATGGCAGTGAAGCTGTGACCACTGTGCGGAAACTCAAGCCTGACTTGATATTGATGGATATAATGATGCCAGTCATGAGCGGCATTGAGGCGACAGAGATTTTAAAGCGTGATGAAGAGACGAGGCATATTCCCATAGTAATGCTTACAGCGGCAGGAAATAAAGACGACATTGTCAAAGGACTTGAAGTTGGTGCGATTGATTATATCACCAAGCCATTTTTTATGCCCGAACTCAAGGCGCGCTTACGGGCCATTCTCCAACACAAGATAATGTATGACGAATTAAAGAGAATTCAGGATACTCTGATCAAAAATGAACGACTCCGGACTATGAGTGCGCTTACAGAAGCCGTACAAGGCTCTGTCAACGAACCGCTCACTTTGATTCTTGGTAGGATACATCTTCTGCGGCGTAAAGAGGGAGTAATATCGAAAGACGACTTGCGAACACTGGAAAATGCTGCCAATAGAATAAAAGACATTATTAATCATCTAGGAATTATGGAGTGCCTTTATCCTACACCATTTCTGGGTGAAAGTGATTTCGTTGACCTTCCGTTCCTGAACTAGAGGCGCTATGGCATATTGAAATCCCAAACTTCAAACAGCTTTGAGGGTTTCAGGTGTCGGGTGTCAGGTGTCAGGGAAGAAAAACAAAAAACTGAAACCTGAACACTGAAACCTGAAACCTCAATCAGTGTGATTTGTGGTTTGGAATTTCTAACCCTCTCATTTCCCAATATGCCACTACTATCTTCCGCACCTTGTCTTGCTGCCTGATCCACGCTGCCACAGCGAAAATAAAAAAGACCACCTTATGATGGCCTTTCCCTAGCTCCCATAACATCCCAGATTATCCACAGACTTTTACATGCGAATCATCCGACTCACTTTGGAATTGACGCACTGGTATATTTCTTCGTCCGTACCATAAATGTCAATAATTGTTCTATGATTAATCAATTTCTCTATGATGAAAGCGGTGATGTAGAGACTGACGAAATTGGGACGTCGCACTACTGTTCTAAGTGGGGCGATTTGGTACTGCACATCAAAATCTTCAGCAGTGATTAGTGTTTTGATGCAGCCTGCCAATTGGCGTTCCAGTTCTTTCTTGTTCTTCGTCTCTATGAGATTTTCTTCAATCAGCTTCATGGCAATCCGATTAGCCAGCTCATCTCCTACCTCATAGAGCTGATTAATGGCCGAAGCTCGTGCCGCCTCCTTGGCAGAATCCAAACGAGAAATAACATTGCTTTCTCTTACGTTGGGTCGGTAGTCTCTTGCCATTGCTTTGCACCTCGAACAGGGTGCGTAACCTCGCACCCATATATTGAATAATAATTTCTCGCAGACACAGGAGTCCGCTGTTTCACCTACTCCACTCTTCCAAAAAACTTCTCAGAGTTTTCTCTTCCTCTTCATCCATGGGCAAAAAATGCACACCTACAATATATCCTTCACCACCTTGTTTCGGCCTGGACCAGAGTACCTCTCCGCGTAAGAGAATAATCCCATGAAGCGATGAATTCAACTTCGTTTTCAGTACATTCCCAACCTCGAGCTCACTCAGCGAGTGCAGCCGCATGCCCCCCATACTGAGATTCAGAAGCCGAATGGACTTTGCCTTAGATGTTTTATCAGCAAGTTGCACCTCCACCTGGATATCGCTTCTTGGATACTCACGCCGCTCTGGTAGTTGCACCTTGATACTCGCCCCTTTGATGAGAGAATAAAGGTAGTCCACCAGACTGGTCAGCCGAATCTTATCTTCAGTTGACGCCTCTTGTTCCAAGTGAGTTTCAAGATAATGCTGGAGGTCGGAGATCTCAAGGAGCAAGGTATCTAGCTGACGTTTGCGCTGCCTGTTCATTCCTGAGGTGTTGATGGTATTGATCAGGGGTCGAAGGGTAAATTTGATCTTCTGTTCTAGAAGGTCAAGATTTTCTCTGGCGGTGCCTCCCATGTGGTTTGCCTATATGGGGAGTTCAGGCCTGGCTACTTTCCCTCTTAATAATAACCTCTTATTAAGTTGCTTTTGTTTAGCACGATTTCGAGCCGACCGCAAGCGAAGATCATCGTTCAGTTAGGCGTGATCTTTTTGGACTGATGAAACCTGAGAGCTTGAAGTTCCACTTTACTATAATTTTTCTTGACGAAGTGGCAGGCTGTATTATAGTTAGTGCCCATCCGGAAATCCTTGATTCCCGGATGGAGCTGTCAGCGTTCAGTTGAGCACCAGTTAGTTCCCATTCAAAAATGGGCTCCAAGGCAGAAAGGAGTTTCCCATGGACTTTGATCTTGAAGAAGGGCTCTATATATTTGAGATAACGCTTGGCTATCAGGTGGGCGATAGTGAGTATATGACTGTTCCCTTTATCCTCAGAGCCGATGATTCTGACGAGGCCGAGGAGATGGTCCAGGATTATCTGGAGTTAAACCAACTCGCTAACAGCTTCTGGATTGTCGAAATCAGCGATACCTTTGATCCCGAGGAGTACCAGACCCTTGTTGACGAGGGAGAGAGGGAGCGTTGGGATCGGCTGGAGGATTATAGTGCAGAGGATTTTCTGGAAATCCTGCACTCCGATGATATGGAATTATTGTAGGGTCAGACATTGCAAAAAAAAAGACGCCCTGAGCATATAGGTTCAATTCTCAAACAGCTCTTCCGGGACCAGAAGTGGGAGAACAACATCGAAGCCTCCCTACCCTTGCTTCGTTGGCAAGAGATAGTGGGATCCCAACTTGCCAGACAAACTCAGCCAGAATTTTTGAAAGACGGGGTGCTACAGATCCGGGTGGAAAACTCCGTATGGCTTAATCATCTCCGTTTCTTGGGAGAGGAATTGCGGCAAAAGTTAAATGAAGAACTGCCCTCTCTAGAGATAAAAGAGCTGCGCTTCCGTCAAGGAACCTTGGACAAGGTTCAGTCTGATTTAGCTTCCACCGAATCTCATGCTGCCTCTGCTCTTGAAAGGGATGAAGGGCCTCGCCAACCCCTTAGCCCGGAACAACGAAGACTGCTTGAGACCGTATCAGATCCTGAATTGAAACGGGACCTGGAAACCTTGCTCACGAAACAGCGGCAGCGTTCCCATAAATAGCCTTCATCTCATCCGTATACTCACCGTTCTGGCGGTAGATTACAAACGGCTTGCTCACCCTCAGTTCTTCTCCCCCTCCTTTGATTGACTCCAGATGCACCAGCTTAGCCTCTGACTCGAGCGCAGAATGGATGATGGTGAGATGCTTTGGGGCAAATCCATTCAAGCATACTTCTTTGAGCAGATTGGGCAATCGCCGTGCAGGGTAAATGAGAGCCAACCGTCCTTTCTGTGGCAGCAGTTGGGCAGCTGTCCGGACCACATCTCCCACATTGGCCAACAACTCGTGCCGAGCTATCGCCTTTTTTGAATTGGGATTGAGCCGTCCACTACGCAATTTTCCGTAAGGAGGATTGCTCATTACCAGATCTACCGAACCGCCAACCATGGCAGCGTTCATCTTCTTTAGGTCTGTGTGGACTATGGTAATCAGATGGGAAAGCTCGTTGATGAGGACATTTCTTTTTGCCATGGAAACGAGGGATTCTTGAATTTCAACACCGATTATATGGTCTATCGCACGCTGGTGGGCCAGGAGTAATGGAATGACGCCACAGCCGGTCCCTAGGTCAACAACCCGATCCTTTGGACGAATGCGGGTAAGCCCTACCAATAGCACAGCGTCGATGGAAAAGCGATACCCCTTCTCGGGTTGGAATATTCTTAGGCGTCCCTGGAAAACAGTGTCCAGAGTTTCGCCTTGCAGTGGTCTACAAGCTTCAGAGTCGCACATCTTCATTGGGATCCAGAAGATTTATTACTGAACCATCGATAACCTTTGGATAGAAATAGGTAGACTTATGTGGCATGAACAAACCATCATTTGCCACGTTTTGCAGCTGCTCCATTTTGGTGGGATTCAATAGGAACACCACCTGAAAAAGACCACGGTCTACCTCTTCCACAGCCTTCAAGGCATCGTGTCGATATTTAATTTTAGACTCGTCATCAA
>JASFGC010000310.1:0-4637 GCA_050123975.1 Syntrophobacterales bacterium
CTCGCATGGCGGGCAGGCGGCGATCGGGCAAGAGATCGCAGCCCTACGGGCACGATCTTGTAACCCGGTGGCTTCGTGTCAACGGTTGGGTCCAGGGAAAAGAGCTTTCGCCGCAGGCGGAGGCTCTTTTCCCTGGCCGTCGTCTCCCGGCCAGGGAAAAACAACATCCTCCGTGATCTCTGTGCCTCTGTGGTAAATCTTCAATCAGGCTTCTTTAGAGCGCCATAATATTGAGTAAAGTAAGTAGTTGTACTTAAAATGCCAAATTACAAATGCGAAATGAGTAGTGAGTAATGTTTATAGCCTCAATCTCTCCTTTTGTTCAACATTGAAAACCTGGTCCTTGGGGCCAGGTCAGAATACAATGGCTTTGCCGGTACAGGTGCGAGCTTTTGAGGAGGTTTCAGGTTTCAGTGTTCAGGTTTCAGTGTTTTTGTTTTTTCCCTGACACCTGACACCTGACACCCGACACCTGAAACCCTGAGACTTGGTGCTTGGGGCTTGGGATTTCATAGACTTCATCACTCCAGCAGACTCCCGCAAGTTGGAAAGAGTATGGGAGCCCCCTCAGGGGGCAGTCCAAAGCCGGGTCCTTTGGGTCCGGATTATTTACTACTGCCTGCGGCAGCCCTCGCAGATACCGTCAAAACGTACTTCGACCCTCTCGATCAAGCCCAAAAAAGAACGCGTGAGGGGCTGGGTGTCCAAGTTGATCTGATCTGGGCTGAGGCATTTCATTTCCCTGCACTCGAGGCAATAGAAGTGTGAGTGCGGCTGGTGGTTGGCATTTGGAGCCAACCCGTAGCGGAAGGAGCGATCGCCGGCACTGATGCGCTCAACCAGCCTTTTTTCCACTAAGAGCTCCAGGATACGATACACTGTCACCCGATTAACCTCATGGCTCTTGTTCAGTTCATCGATAATCTCCTGTGCACTCGGAGGATGAGACCTATTGCCAATGATTTCCAGAACGCGCAGTCGATTTACCGTGTGACCTAAACCGCTATGCTTAAGTAGACCTTCATAATCGCAACGATGGCACATAAGATCATTCCCTTTCCTCGACCAGATATTTCATGAAAATGCTCTAGCGAGCGCAACCCCCAGTCAGCAAGAGCGGACTTGGGTGAGCGAGCTAACTAAAATAAAATGGTCTAAACACCCTACATTTCGAAGATTTTCTGCAGCTTGCTGCAGGGATCTTCAATTGCTGTCGCAGCAAGTCATTCACGAAATATCCGGGCTAGTTTTCCCTCGAGAAAAGCGTTCCTGATTTCAGAAACTCAAAAAACAAAGAGATGAAGAAACAGACCCCTGCCACCATGATGATAGTGGCTCCAGAGGTGAGATTAAAGACGTATGAAATCCAAAGCCCCGCCGTGGTAAAAAAGCAACTTAGAACGAAGGAGAGGAACATCATAGTTCGCAGAGAGGCAGAATACTTTTCCGCGATGTATGGTGGGATGGTCAGCAGGGCAATTACCAGTATCAACCCCACAATTCTGATAATCATGACCACAGAGAGCGCTACCATTGCCAGGAGAAGAAAATAGAGAAACTTGACCCGGACACCTCTGACCTGAGCAAAATCCTCGTCATAGGAAAGTGCGAGAAAATCGTTGTAGAAATAGCCCACTACCAAGAGGATCAAACCGTTCAATACAAGCATGAGCCAGAGATCGGATGTGGGAACAGCCAGTATGCTGCCAAAGAGAAAGCTCATGAGGTCAACATTATAACCGGGGGAGAGATCAAGAAGGATTACACCGAGGGCCATTCCCAAGGCCCAAAGCACGCCAATAATAGTGTCGGAGCGATCCCGTGCTTTCAGAGTTACCACAGCCATTACCACTGCTACCAAAAGGGCGAATCCCAGAGTCCCCACCACGAATGGTAAGCCAAAGAAAAAGGCGAGACCAATGCCCCCATATGCAGCATGGGCAATGCCCCCTGAGAGAAAGACAATTCGGTTAACCACAACGAAGGTACCGATCACCCCGCAAGCAATGCTTGTTAAGAGGCCTGCGAGAAGCGCATTTCTCATAAACTCAAACTGGAGAGCTTCAATCATATCATCATGTCCTAAGAGGTTTCAGTGTTCAGTGTTCAGGTTTCAGCATTTATGTTTTTTCTGACACCTGACACCTAGAATCTTCAATCCACAATCCGCAATAACCTTTACTCTTCGTCTTCATGGATCTTCAAGATCCGATGAGGCATGCCGTGGGCGACCAGTTCCACAGGGCAACATTGATAGGCCATCTCCAACATCTCTTGATTGATCTCGGAATCGTCATGGTAGAAGACCTGCTGATTTACGCAGGCCACCGATTTGACGTGACTGGAAACGATTCCCACATCGTGACTGACGACGATGATCGTCACAGTTTTGTTTAGTTCCTTGAGAATATCGAAGAGATCGGTTTGATGTTTGGTGTCGACGCTGGTTGTAGGTTCATCCAGCATGAGTACTTCCGGTTCATCCACCAGTGCTCTGGCAATGAAGACTCTTTGGGCTTGACCGCCAGAAAGCTCTCCTGCCCGGCGATTTCGGAAATCCCACATCTCCATCTGCGTTAAAGCCTTTTCGGCGGCCATCCTATCTTGGTGTGAATATCGAGACCATCCTTTGCCGGGCCGCAGCTTACCCATAAGCACCACGTCCAGCACCGATATGGGAAAACTCTGATTGAAATGGAGATGCTGGGGCATATAGCCAATGCGGTGTGAGGACCTGCCTGGAGGTTCACCGAAAATCTTAATGCTCCCTCGATCTGGTAGTAACAGACCAAGCATCAGTTTGAGCAGCGTGGTCTTGCCCCCACCATTAGGTCCGAGAAGGGCGATGAAATTCCCTGGACGCACGGTAAGGTTTACTTCCTTCAGAACCGGAATTGAGTTGAAAGAAAACCAGAGGTCCCTAACCTCAATGATGGGATCGTCCATAAGACACCTCACCTAATAGCGGTTCTAAACTTTGAGGCCACCTGGCGCAGATTAGCACCCCAGTCAGGAGCCAAGGGGTCCACGATAGCGATTTGTCCACCAATGGCCTTAGCAAGAGCTTGGGCTGCCTGGTGTGAGAATTGAGGTTGAACAAAGATCACTTTTATACCAAGTTTCTTGGCGTACTGAATGAGGAATTGTAGTTCTGCTGGCTTGGGTTCTTTTCCTTCAATTTCAACGGGTACTTGCTCCAGTCCATAGGCGTTAGCGAAATAGCCCCACGCGGGATGGAAGACCATGAACTCTAAGCCCACTTTCTTTCCGACGAAAATCCCTCTCAGTTCTTCATCGAGAACAACCAGCTCCATGATGAAATCCCTGTAGTTCTTCTCATATTGGGAACGGTTTAAGGGATCCACACTGACGACCGCCTGGAGGATATTTCGTGCCTGGACCATGACAAGTGGCGGAGAAAGCCATATGTGCGGGTCCTCAATGCCATGGTGCATATCTTCATCATGCCGATGCTCCGATTCCTCCTCATGGTGATGATGGGCAAGCATTGGTATTTTTTCAATCCCGGCTTCAGTATGAACAATGCGCATCCTTGAATTCGTGGCGGAAATCCTTTCAAGCCAGACCTCCTCGAAGGTAATACCAATTGCAAAGTAGATTCTTGTCTTAGAAAGGGCGACCATTTGCTTAGGCTTGGGTTCATAGTTGTGGGGATTAGCACCAGGCTGAACCATCACGGAAACATCCACCAAATCCCCTCCAATCTTCTCCACGAAGTACTTCTGGGGCACAATGCTCACAAAGACCTTGAGCGGACGAGCCCAAACCATTTGAGCTGTGAAAAGAAAACTGAGTAAAATCCCGGAGAAAAGTACCTTCCTCACAGGACGAGCTCCTTCTTATCCTAAGTTCTAAAAGGCGTGTCTTTATAGCACTCTGGTAAGAGTCAACTTGCTTGTTTTACATTATGCAACTTAATTGCATTAGAGTCAATTTTTAGATTGTGGATTTCGGATTTCGGATTGCGGAATGTTGATCTGGGATGTGGGATGTGGGATTTCGGATTTTGAAATGTTTAAACTCTATGCTCCATGCCCCATGCTCTATGACTTTAGGGTTCTCGCTTCCAGTACTCATTTGCTGAGACCGGATCGTAAATGCGGTATTCGTCGTAGACCTTCACGGTGGGGGAGAAGCGATGCTCGTCAGCCTCATGAAAAAGTCGGTCCACAGTCATGAGTGTACCGACAAAGGCCCCGTGTTTCTGATACGCTTCTTTACTGTAGGCAGCACAGGTGGGGTAGCTTGGGCAGCGATCCCCATCCACCGGGGAAATTACTTCTGAAAAAAAGGTGAGAAGAGAAGTGAAAAAACCGGAAGCTATCGAGGCATTGTCACGGTCATTGTGCTTGTGGACAGAGGACCGGTGCGCCGGACTATCCCAGGGTCCATTCATTGGGTCCTCTGCCGCCAAAACTGGCGGCGCTTTGGTGAACAAAGCCACCAGCATAAGCAGCATCAGCCAGTAACCAAGCAAACCCAAGCGTTTCATTGAAAATGCTCCAGCTCGCCCTGTTGAATAGGGTTCCTTTTGAGAAATTCAACAGGGCGAGCGCATTCCCCGTAATCCGCCTGAGGCGGACGGGGTGAGCGAGCGAACTACAATAAAATGGAAT
>JASFGC010000311.1:0-4589 GCA_050123975.1 Syntrophobacterales bacterium
CGGTGGTGGCCGTAGATACAAGTGTCATCGTCGAACTCAGTTACACCAGCATGAGACAAGTGGTCAAGGAACATCCCACCGTCAAGCAAGTATTGGTGGAGTATTACCAAGAGCGGTTGGGGAGTACTGCCGAGAAACGTGGCGCAAAGGCAACGGAGGAAAAGCAGGGTGACTCTCGCCAGAAAGACCGAGTGTCAGTGAAGCTCGTGGTCTTACCCCAAACCACACCCACAGGCGAAGCAAAAGCAAGTTCTTGGAACGGTATTTCTGTGGATGTTGCCGAATCAGGTATTGTGGTCAGAGTGTCTGGAGCACCGCCGGAGACATTCCTCGTCCAGGGTGAGGTCAGGTTGGAAATTGACCTTCCGGAACCCTGGGGAGAAATTCGCACTCTGGGAACCATCCGCCGAGTCAAGTCTGCCCAAACGGCAAAGGACATGACCATGGTGGGAATCGAGTATTCTGGCATGGCGGAAGCGGATGCAAAAAAACTCAGAAACTACCTCTCTGGCGGTGACTAGCTTCTCAAACGAAAAATACCCTTGAGAGGGGGATATCTTTTGGCTAACCAGAAAGAGGACAAGAAACGACTCCTCCAGGTTTCTCGCCTGAATAGCATTAAAACGAGGATCATTGTCTTTGCCCTGCTCGCAACCATTATCCCCTCGGTGAGCATGGGATGGCTTTCTTATGTTCAGAACAAGAAATTCTTGAATCAAAAGATCAGACAGGAATTAAGAGTTGTTACTTCCCAAGTTTCCCGAGAGCTTGATCTTTGGCTCAAAGATCGACTCTACGATGTACGAGTTTTTTCCAGATCGTACGTTGTCTTAGAAAATCTTGACAAAATTGTGGGTCAGGGAGGTGCGCACAAAGAGAACGTTGTGGCTCTCCGCCGCCTACAGGACTACCTGAGGTCTGTGCGGGAAAAAATCATCGACTACCAGGAACTCATGCTTCTGGATCTAAAGGGGAAGAGAGTAGCCACCAGTGCAAAGCAGGCCACCACCTTGAAATTACCCAATAAATGGCTTCCGCGAGCGCAAGCAAACAAGCACACTATCGGACAACCCCATTGGGATGAGACTTTGCAAGCGGGTGTTGTGGTGGTTACCCAACCCATTCGGACTGCCAACGAGCGGCTCTTGGGGGTTCTTGCCGCCAAGATCAACTTTCGAACTATTGGCAAGACCTTGCAGAACTACGCCCAAGGCGAGATAGGAGAGCTCTATTTGATCACAGAGGAAGGGGCTTTGCTTGTCAGTTCCCGGCCCATTTCGGCGACGTTTCTGGAAACAAAACTGGTTGGTAGGACAACCCGAAAGCTCTTTTTTGAAGAAGGGGATCCTCAGAGATATTATGGCTACCATGGGGAACCGGTGGTGGGTGCCCTCAAGAGAATGTCAGAGCTGGATTGGGGGGTTGTGGCTGAAAAGGAAAGAGCCAAAGCGTATGCCCAAATCGTTCGGCTTCGAAATGTAACCTTAGTGCTGGTAATTGGCCTGCTGCTCTTCATTGGCCTCGGGGCCTATCTCCTCGGCCTCACCTTGGTCCGCCCCCTGGACCGTCTCACCGGGGGTGCTTCCAAGGTGGCCGCAGGCGATCTCGAGGTGGATCTGCCCGTTCTCAGTCGCAATGAGGTGGGGTACCTTACTGAGGTCTTCAACGACATGGTGGCGCGATTGCGTCAGGGCCGAGAAGAACTGGCTGCCATCAACAAAACTCTCCGCAAGAAAAACAAGGAGCTCCACGAGCTCTCCATAACTGATAGTCTGACTGGACTGTATAATCGCAAACACTTGATGGAAACTCTGGATAATGAGGTGGCCCGCTCCAAACGGCACAAGCACGATTTTGCCGTGCTGGTCGTCGATATCGATGATTTCAAGGAATACAATGACACCTATGGTCATCTGGCGGGTGACGAAGTACTCAGCAGGCTGGCGAAAGTTTTCAAAAAATCTGTCCGCAGCTGTGATTATGTTGCGCGCTATGGTGGAGAGGAATTCATTTTGGTATTGCCGGAGATTGGTCCGGAAGATGGAGTGCAAGCCGCGGAGCGGATTCGAAAGAAGGTAGCCAAGGAGAAATTTGCTGGAGATGGTAAACCAAGAGAGGTTACGGTAAGTGTGGGCGTTGCCTCATATCCCAAGGATGGTGATGAATCTCAGGCCATCATCAGACATGCTGATGCCGCTCTTTACAAAGCCAAGGAGAGCGGGCGCAACCAGGTGGTTCTCGCCGGGGAAACTCTGAAGGAAAAAAAGCAAAAGTCGAAGTCGAAAGGTAAGTCAAAAGGTAAGGCTGCGACTCGTAAACGTTAGAAATGTTCCCGCGATCCTATTTCCTGGAGTCCGCCTCCGGCGGATTCCAGGGAGCTTCAATAGATCCCTTAACGACCACCCACGAGAGTCTGGAAGACCCAACCATTGTTGCCATCCTCGCTGATCACTCGCACCCACTGGCCCTTATATGAATAGCCAACGACCGGAGTTCCTTTCTGCAAGGTGGTAATAACTTTGCCCTCGAGATCGGCTTTTGTTCTGAGATTGCTGGTTTTCAAAACCTGGAGAGGTAGCGGCAGGGCAAAAAATACCTCCCCCTTAACGGGTGGTAAACGCTTGATCGGTGTCGCCTTTTCTCGACCCCCAAGTCGTATTTGGGCGGCCCTGATGTGACCTTTGGCCTGACTGGTGAGGTAAACGGCGCCCCCGTAGTTTTCTTTCTTGAACTCCTGAGCGCTCATCTTTAACAGCTCTTGCGCCTTGGTAAGATCTGGATTTCGCGTCTGGCCCGCCAACTGAGCTTTCAAGGCCTTTATAGCAATTTCAGCCTCCGCCATTTCTGAGGCAGCCTCTGCCTTGCTTTCTAAACTGCGAAGCTTGGCTTTGGCCCTGACCACTTCCTGAATGGCCTCGTCCAGCATTTCCTGCTGTGAGTTCAAGCGCTCCTCGAGTTGCTTGATTTGTGCATCCCGCTCCAGCAATCTCATTTGAAGCTTAGCTAAGGAGGCATCACGTTTCGCCAGACTCTGCTGCAATTTGTTGAAATCGTCAGATTTCTTCGATGACCGATGAGCGCACCCTGGGATGAAACAGAGCGAGAGAGCCACGAGGAGCCCCACATATCGCCGTGTAGTCGCCCTAATGAGTGAAGAGATCATATCCCTATTCTCCCTGTATGGTCTCTTGGTGAAACCTCGAGAAATAAAGGAAAATACGTCATGGCACCACATGGATTTGATATTACTGAACAACCATAGCAAATTTTGCGCTAACAAGAAAGACTCTGTATTTTCCTCCATTGACATCAGATTAAATACCGTTACAATGGAGAGAGTTTACGAGAGCAGGCAACATACCTACCTCAATCCAAATCTATTTTCAGCATGACTGCCGAGACATCTCTCTTCGAGGAGGTATACTATGACCGCTGGTAGCAGCCCTCCTGTGGACCCCAAGACGGTGGCACTGGAGATACAGAAAGGGAAATCATTGGAAGAAGTCCAACGAATCTTTGGGATCAAGATGAAAAGCCAAGTACAGGACCTGTACATACGAGGCCTCCGGCAGCTTGGTGAGATTCCACAGTTCGAGATGCCTCAGGCGAAGAATAGGTCAGACACCAAAATTGTCGATGCGGGCTATAGGAGGAGTATCGGCCAAAGTGGCAGCATCACCTTGACCCGCTCACTTCTTTTGGAGAAACTCGGCTTTGAGGAAGGTGATGTTTTTCAGATCCTCCGGCAAGGCGATGATCTGATACTTCGCAAAGTCGAGTAGGAGGTTTCAGTGTTCAGTGTTCAGGTTTTATCCTTATTTTTTTTGCTGACACCTGACACCTGATATCTACGCAAGTACCATCCTGCAATCCACTACCAAACATCCCTGGCCCTGTGGCAAAACTTTAATGGGATTAAGATCCAATTCCTTGATCTGAGGCAGATCGCATACGAGTTGAGAGATGCGCTGGCTCACGCTTGCGAGCGCTGCAAGGTCGGCTGGCGGCTGGCCTCTCACACCCTCTAGGAGCTTGCCACCGCGAATTTCAGCAAACATTTTGCGAGCCTCCCCTTCACTCACAGGTGCGAGGCGGAGTGCCACATCCCCAAAGACCTCCACGTACACGCCGCCAAGACCTACAAGAACTGTCGGCCCAAAGGTGGAGTCCTGCTTGCCGCCCACGAAGACTTCGTATCCCTCCGAGATCATCCTTTGTATTAAAAGAGACCGTTCGTTTTCGCCAGGATCCGTTTGCTCTATCAGGGTTGTCAACCGTTCGTAGGCCTTGCCCACTTCATCCTCGGACTCGAGATCAAGCAGTACGCCGCCCACGTCGGACTTATGGACAAATTGTTCTCCCATCACTTTCATGGCCACAGGAAAGCCCAATGCTGCCGCTTGACCAGAGGCCTCTTGGGCATCACTCACTTTGGCCCAGGGGGCTACGGGAATGGAGTAGCAGGAAAGAATCTGAAAAGCCTCATCCGTGCTCAGTTGCCGGGCCTGGCGAGCTTTAGCCGCGGTCAGAATAGCGAGCGGTTCTTGCTTATCAACCGCGAAGGTTTCGGCCTCGCCAAAAGTGGAAAG
>JASFGC010000312.1:0-4573 GCA_050123975.1 Syntrophobacterales bacterium
TTCATTGGAGGTAGGAACGAATGGCCAAGGTTTGCCAGATATGTGGTAAGCGCCCTCAATCGGGCCACAATGTCAGCCACGCCAATAACAAAACAAAGAGAAGATGGTATCCCAACCTGCAGCGAGTGCGCACCGTACAGAAGGGCGCTGTTCGGTACATGCGGATATGTACCCGTTGCTTGCGTTCAGGACGAGTACTCAAGCCTGCATAACCAATAATTGAGGGCTTCAGGGATGCCAAATCCGCATTCCGCAATACGAGATCTCACATCCCACATCCCACATCTCACATCATTTTAATTTACTCGATCACAACCGTCGGTTCGTTTTCCTCCCGGCCGTGTATGGTGCCTATGTGGTAGCCCTTAACGCCCAGACCGTCCAGTAATTCCAGTGCGCCCTTCAAATCTCTATCCGGCACAACCAGGATAAAGCCGATGCCGTTGTTGAAAACCCTATACATTTCATGCTCGGAAATCTTACCGTGCTCCTGGAGAAAAGGAAAAATGCTCGGCACCTCCCAGCTGCCGTTACGCAAACGAGCCTGACAGGCGGAGGGCAGAATTCGAGGCAGGTTGTCGTAAAAACCACCGCCGGTAATGTGTGCCATCCCGGGAACCGAGAAATCTCGCATGACCACCTGGACGGCTTCAGTGTATATGCACGTAGGTCGCAAGAGTTCTTCGGCAACGGTGCAGCCCCATTCGGGAATAACATCGTCCGGCGAAAGGCCGAGCTCCTGGAAAATAATGCGTCGCACCAATGAGTAGCCGTTGCTGTGAAGGCCACTTGAGGCGAGTCCGATAATCTGGTCGCCGACACTGATCTCCGAGCCATCAATTATGGAGTCCTTTTCAACGATACCAACGGCAAAACCGGCGAGATCGTACTCATTATCCCCGTAGAAATCAGGCATCTCAGCGGTTTCTCCGCCGATGAGCGAACACTTGGCCTGCCGGCATCCTTCGGCTATGCCGGAGATAATATCAGTTACCAGGTCGAGGTTCATGCGGCCGATGGACAGATAATCCAAAAAGAAAAGCGGTCTGGCTCCTTGGACCAGGATGTCGTTAACACTCATGGCCACGAGGTCGATACCTACGGTATCGTGCTTGCTCGTCAGGAAAGCGACTTTGAGCTTGGTACCTATTCCATCTGTGGAACTCACGAGAACTGGCTGCCTGTAGTCAAGCTGACCGAGGGAATAGAGACTGCCGAACCCTCCCACATCGGTGATAACACTGGCGTGGAAGGTGGATTTAACGAAAGGCCTAATCCTGGCTACCAACTCATTGGCAGCATCTAGGTCAACCCCTGCCTCTTTATACAGGTCAGTACGCTTCATCTGGGTTTCCTCTGAGAGATCTATGTAGAGATGTCCTAAGGGACGATATAAACCTTCCTAAGGTTAGAAAGCAACACCGGCAATAATCATTCGGCTCTCGGGGCTTCATTCTAGAAGTGGTTTAGACAGGTGTCAATCGCTTTCAGGTGCGGGAAAAACTTTTTGACAAGGGTTCCTGCTTACGGTATTTTTACGAAATCTCAATAGATAGGAAAGGTGACATGAGTGAGCCACTGATAAAATTTAGCCGAATGCGCCGCCTGCCTCCTTATGTTTTTGCCCAGGTCAATGAACTGAAAATGAGCCTCAGACGAGAGGGTAAAGACATAGTCGATCTGGGTATGGGAAATCCTGATCTGCCAACCCCGCAGCACATTGTAGACAAATTGCTGGAGGCCTCACAGAAACCTCACAACCACCGTTACTCAGCTTCCCGGGGGATTACCAAATTGAGGGAGGCTATATCCAGCTGGTACGGACGCCGATATGATGTGGACATCGATCCAGATACAGAAGCCGTTGTGACTATCGGAGCCAAAGAAGGATTATCTCATCTAATCCTCTCGCTGATCAGTCCAGGTGACGTGGTATTTGCCCCGAATCCAACCTATCCCATTCACCCTTATTCGGTGATCATAGCCGGCGGGGATTTGCGTAGTATTCCCATCGAAAGAGATCGGGACTTTTTTGAAGATCTCCAGGTAGCTTTCAAACAGACCTGGCCTCAGCCGAAGATGTTAATAATCTCATTTCCTCACAACCCAACCACAGAGGTTGTTGACCTGGAGTTCTTTCAGAAAGTTTGCGACTTCGCCAGGGAACACGAAATCATCGTGGTGCATGATCTGGCTTATGCCGATTTGGTATTCGACCAGGAAATGGCGCCTAGTTTTCTCCAAGTAGAAGGAGCTAAGGATATCGGCGTCGAGTTTTTTTCCTTATCAAAGAGCTATTCCATGCCGGGATGGAGAGTTGGTTTCTGTGTTGGAAACGCTGAAATTATCTCAGCACTCACCCGGATCAAGAGCTATCTCGATTATGGTATCTTTCAGCCCATCCAGATAGCTTCAATTATCGCACTCAACTCCGATCAATCCTGCGTCAAGGAGATCGTCGAGACCTACCGCTCTCGACGTGACGTATTGGTAGACGGGTTGAATCGAGTTGGCTGGCCTACTGACAAGCCCAAGGGCACCATGTTTGTCTGGTCGAGAATACCTGAAGATTATATTGAAATGGGCTCAGTGGAGTTTTCCAAGTTCTTGATACGTGAGGCCGGAGTAGCTGTCTCTCCAGGGCGAGGTTTTGGTGAATATGGCGATGATTACGTGCGTTTCGCTCTGGTGGAGAATGAAGAACGAACCCGACAGGCCATTCGCGGCATGCGACGCGTTCTGCGCTGATGATAAGCGGTGTGAAGAATCTTAGGTACTTTCTTCAAGGAAGACACCAGAAGAGGTAGGAGATACCCTTTCTGGTGTCTTTTTGTCTAACCAGGATTATTTTATGAATTACCTGCTGTGACCACAAGGAATGCGTAAGGAAAGCATATGAAGGAAATACAAGTAGGCTTGATTGGACTAGGAACGGTGGGCTGTGGTCTTGCCAAGGTTCTTGACGACAACAGTGAGATAATCAAGGAACGTTTAGGTGTGCCGCTCAGACTAAAAAGAGTGGTGGACATAGACTTGGAGAGCCCCAGGCCGGTCGCCCTTCCTCGAAAGATCCTCTCCACCCAGGTGGAAGATATACTGGAGGATGAGGAGATCCGGATTGTTGTTGAGTTGATCGGGGGAATGGAACCAGCCAAGACTTTTCTCTTGGAGGCCATGAAACGCGGGAAGCATGTGGTCACTGCCAACAAAGCTCTCTTGGCAGTGCATGGTAATGAACTTTTTGCGGCGGCCCGGGAGCACCAGGTCAACATCGCTTTTGAAGGAGCCGTTGGCGGCGGTATTCCCCTCATCCGTGCTTTGCGTGAGGGGCTGGTAGCCAATCGCATAGGTCACATATACGGTATTCTCAATGGCACCGCCAATTACATTCTCACCCGAATGGCTCGTGAGGGAACCACGTTCGCCGAGGCACTCAAAGAAGCCCAGGCACAAGGCATTGCTGAGGCAGATCCTAGTCTTGATGTGGAGGGAGTGGATGCAGCACATAAAATAGCCGTACTCAGTTCCCTGGCGTACTGTTGCGAGATAGATTTTGATCAGATCCATATTGAGGGTATTTCCCAGATCGACCCCTCTGATATTCAATTTGCCGAAGATTTCGGCTATCAAATAAAACTCCTGGCCATTTCCCGCAGTGACGGCGAGAGAATCGAGGTAAGAGTACACCCAACAATGATTCCTCAGGAACATGTGCTGGCCAAGGTAGAAGGTGCCTACAATGCCATCCACATTTCTGGTGACGCAGTCGGTGACGTGATGCTCTATGGTTTGGGCGCAGGCATGATGCCTACCGGCAGTGCAGTGGCCAGTGATCTGGTTGATTTGGGACGGGATATTCTGGTCGGAAACGGCGTGAGAATACCGCCTTTGGCTTGTGAAAGGGATGCGGTAATGATGCGTCAGATCAAACCAATGGATGAGCTGGTTATTAACTATTATTTCAGGTTTTCTGCGGTGGACCAGCCCGGGGTACTGTCTAAGATTTCAGGCATATTAGGGAACCACGATATCAGTATTGCATCCGTAATTCAAAAAGGCAGACAGGTAAAGGGTTCAGTGCCAGTGGTAATGATGACTCATGAGGCAAGAGAGCGTGATGTGCGTCTTGCCCTAGCTGAAATCGGTGATCTTCAGGTGGTAACTGCACCCACCCGATTGATACGGGTGGAGAATAGAGAAGCGGTTGATGAGGATTATTATGGGGCATAGGGAAGATTGCGGAGTTCGGATTGCGGATTGCGGATTTAAAAAAACCAAAAAGCAGAGATTCTACTGTGGGAGCGGCTTTCACATCCTGAGCCTGTCGAAGGGCTCACTGCTTACCGTTTAACAAGATGGAAACAAGATGGACGATTCGAAGAACAAATACCTCATACTGGTTGGCGACGGTATGGCCGATGAGCCCCTCGAGGAGCTTGACGGCAAGACACCCCTAGAGGCAGCGCAGACTCCCAACATGGATCAGCTGGCGACCCAAGGTCTTTTAGGACTCACTGAGACCATTGCCTCGCATCAAGAGCCCGGAAGTGACGTGGCCAACATGGCTATCTTG
>JASFGC010000313.1:0-4549 GCA_050123975.1 Syntrophobacterales bacterium
ATATAACTCTTAAAATAAACAAAATAATCCATATATACCAGATTAATTAGCTAAACAAAGTTTTTCGCTTCTTTCCGAAGAAAAAGTAATTCTGACGATCACGAACGAGTTCTTGGACACCCGAATTGACGGGCCGAAGCTAGAGTATTTCGGATTGCCGATTGCGGATTGCGGATATGGGATGTGAGATGTGGGATGTGAGAAGGCAGAGAGCATAGAGCAGAGGGCATAGAGCAAAGAGTGAAAGAAGATTACTCTCTTTCCTTATGTCTTTTATTCGTTTTGCAACGAACAACGGACCACTGACTACGGACTACTGGCTTGCTCCTTTACAAGACCTTTTGCTTCATGTTACAAGGAAAACGAAAGCTTTCAGCCGTTAGCTTTCAGCTCTCAGCGAAAACAACTCCTTAAAAACCTTTCGCTAATCTAGAGCATTGGGGCTTCACTTAGAGGGTCAACAAGAGAAATCTGAGATTTTCGAGCTCTCTGTTTTATTTTCGGAGTTTTTTCATCCCACTGGTGGCTGATAGCTGAACGCTGACAGCTGAACGCTGACTTCCTCAATGACAAAATGGCAGCCACAAGATCACTATTTCCACCGGGCGAAAAAGGAAGGTTTTATTGCCCGGTCAGTCTACAAGCTGGAAGAGGTTGACCGGCGCGTCCGGTTGTTGAAACCAGGTCAGCGGGTTCTCGACCTGGGCTGCCATCCAGGATCATGGCTGCAATACTGTGCCCGGGTTGTAGGAAAACGCGGTTTGGTGGTAGGGGTCGACACCCACAAGATCTCCATTGAGCTGCCGCCTCATGTCAAATGCATTCAGGCTGATGTTTTTGAACTTTCGCCCGCCGACCTTCATCACTTCTCTAAAGAGTTCGATGTGGTGCTCAGTGACCTAGCACCAGCCACTACCGGAATTCGTTCCGTGGATAGCAGCCGCTCATCTCTGCTCTTTCGGCAAGCCTTGGCTCTCACCGACGACCTGCTGGTGCCTGGTGGTCACTTCATGGGGAAAATTTTCCAGGGCTCTGGTTTCGACGAGATTGTCCTAGAGTTGAAACGTAAGTTTCGCAAAGTCAAGGGGATCAAGCCTCGGGCCACACGCAAAGAGAGTAAAGAGATCTTCCTTGTTGCCATGGGCAAGAAGGAGTGAGGCTTTGGTGTTACTAAAAATTGAGCTATTACCAGTTCGTTACAAATATGTTGTAAGATACTGACACGGCGACACGGAGAAGGGGCGAGACGGCGAAAATCATAATTTCAATTTTCGCCGCGTCTCCGGATCACCCCGTCGCCGAGTCGCTGTAGTGAGACTCGCAAACAACCAAAGATGAGAATACTTTCAGGATAATAAGAACCTGAGTTTAAGTGGGGAGAACCGAAATGTCAGGACATTCAAAATGGCACAGTATTCGCCACAAAAAAGGTGCCACTGACGCCAAACGGGGTAAAATCTTTTCCAGACTCAACAAAGAGTTGATGGTAGCCGCCCGCCTGGGTGGTGGCGATCCCGCGGCTAATCCTCGATTACGGCAGGCCATCGCTACTGCCAAATCTGAAAACATGCCCAAAGATAACATCGAGCGCGCCATTAAGAAGGGTACCGGCGAACTGGAAGGGGTCAACTACGAGGAATATATGTACGAGGGTTATGCTCCGGGAGGTGTGGCCTTATTGATCGAAGTTATGACCGACAACAAGAATCGCGCCGCTGCTGATATTCGCTATGTCTTCAACAAACGTGGGGGTAGCCTGGGTGAGGCCGGTTGTGTGGCCTGGATGTTTGAGAAGAAAGGTTTGATTGTATTTGAGCAAAACCAGGTAGCTGAAGACGAGGTTCTGGAGGTGGCTCTCGAGGCCGGTGCCGATGATGTGATCACCGCTGAGGATCAGTATGAAGTCCACACCGAACTTGCTATGTTTGAATCAGTGAAGCAGGCTTTTGACGACCAGGAACTGCGCTACACCATGGCAGAAATAACCATGATGCCCCAGAATACTGTAAAAATTGATGATGAGTCTATGGCAGTCCAGGTGCTCAAGCTCATGGAGGCCATCGAGGATGCGGACGATGTGCAGAAGGTGTATGCCAATTTCGACATCCCGGATAAGATTCTGAAACGAATCACTTAGGTTGGTGAACGGTAAGCGGTAAGCGGTGAGCGGTAAGGAGTTGGGAACCAGGTTTCAGGTGTCAGGAGTTAAGAAGCATAGAGCATAGGGCATAGAGCATAGAGAAAAAATAGAGTAGCCAGTAGTCAGTAGCCGGTAGTTAATAACAAGTTTTTTCTTTCTTTTCTCCTGGATTCTGGATTCTGGCTCCTGAATTCTTCAACCTTGGGCCTTGCGCCTTTGGCCTTTTGCCTTAAAGGATATTAAGACTCAGACCTGAAAAGTTGGTAAGCTATTATGCGTATCATTGGTATAGACCCAGGTTCAACGGTTACCGGTTATGGTATTGTGGAACAGGTTGATCTCCGATTGTGTCACGTGGCCAGCGGCCGGGTTGCTTCTCCCGCCCGGATGCCTTTTCACCAGCGGTTGAAAAGAATATATGTGGAATTGGAGAAGGTAATAGCCTGTTACGAACCTGGGGCTATGGCCGTGGAAGACCTTTTTATATCACGCAACATCAAGAGTGCTCTAAAATTGGGCCATGCCCGAGGCGTGGCCATGTTGGCTGGCTTGAATGCTGATCTTCCCATTGCCGAATATTCTCCTTTGGAAGTGAAAAAGGCACTGGTGGGATACGGCCGAGCCCATAAGACCCAAGTCCAGGAAATGGTCCGAACCCTTCTTTGTCTTGGCGAACTTCCTGAATCCAACACAGCGGACGCGCTAGCTGTCGCCATTTGCCATCTACACTGTTGCCAGGGAATTGGAAAGCTCATTCAGGGGAGTCGACGATGATTGCCCACATTCAGGGGCGCCTCCACTTCAAGTCACCTGAAAATCTTATCATTGACGTGGATGGCATTGGCTACCAAGTCCACGTGCCTCTCACCACTTTTTACGAACTTCCGGATGTTGGTGATACAGTAGCCTTGTACATCCATACCCACGTACGCGAAGATGCCCTGCAACTCTATGGTTTTCAGGCGCAAGAGGAAAAAGCGCTTTTTGTGCGTCTTATGGGCGTGGCTGGAATTGGACCTCGCCTGGCGGTGAACATCCTCTCTGGGATCAGTCCTGCTGAGTTGGCGGAGTGTTTGGGGCAAGGTAATCTCGCCAGGCTGATTTCTATACCGGGAGTGGGGCGCAAGACCGCCGAGCGCATCATGGTGGAGATGAGAGACAAACTGCCCGCTTTGGCAGCAGATCGAGATATTGCCTTGTCAGTCAAGAGTGCAGCTGATGAGGCGGTGATGAATGATGCTATTTCAGCCCTCGTTAATCTGGGTTACAAAAAGGGAGTGGCCCGAAAGGCTATCGAAGAAGCAGTAGAGCGGCTGGAGGGAGAAATCAACCTCGAAGGCCTACTTAAGGAATCGCTGCGGGCACTGGCCTAAGTGGATTGTGGATTGCGGATTGCGGATTGCGGATTTAGAAAGGCATAGAGCGTAGAGAAGAAATAGAGTAGCCAGTAGTCGGTAGTCAGTAGTTTAAGACAAATGCCTTTTTTCTTTTCTCCTGGATTCTGAATTCTGGCTCCTGAATTCTTCTGCCTTGCGCCTTGCGCCCTGAGCCTTGTGCCATCTATTCTATGCTCTATGCGGCGAACGAAGTGAGCTACTATGGACGAACAAATGGAAGAACGGCTATTTAATGGAGAAGAAGGGGACGAAGAGGTTGGTTTCGACGCCAGCCTACGCCCCCTCAGCTTAGCTGAATTTGTCGGCCAGGAAAGGATTAAAGACAACCTAAGAGTCTTCATTGAAGCTGCCAGGGGCCGACATGAGGCCCTTGACCACGTTCTTGTCCACGGCTTTCCTGGCCTGGGTAAAACCACCATTGCCTATATAATCTCTCAGGAACTCAACGTTAACATTCGGACAACTTCGGGACCGGTTCTGGAACGCCCGGGTGATCTGGCCGCCATCCTCACCAACCTGGAGTCTCGTGATGTCCTGTTCATTGATGAAATTCATCGGTTGACTCATGTTGTGGAAGAAGTACTTTATCCTGCCATGGAGGATTTTCAGTTAGATCTCGTCATTGGCCAGGGGCCCAGTGCCAGGACGGTAAAATTGGACGTGCCCCAGTTTACCTTGGTTGGCGCCACCACCCGCGCCGGCCTTTTGACTCCACCTCTACGTGACCGCTTTGGTGTGGTACTGCGTTTGGATTTCTATAACCCGGAGGAGCTCGCTCGAATTGTCAGCCGCGCCGCCAGAATCCTCGGGATTTCCATCGATGATCAAGGAGCGATGGAAATCGCCCGTCGATCCCGGGGCACGCCCAGAGTAGCCAATCGACTCTTGCGTCGGGTGCGTGACTATGCCCAGGTGCGAGCGGACGGCGTTATTAACCTACCAGTAACCGATGCCGCCCTGAAGATGCTCGGAGTGGATGAAAAGGGACTGGACAAAATGGACCGTAAGATTC
>JASFGC010000314.1:0-4541 GCA_050123975.1 Syntrophobacterales bacterium
TAACAATGGGGGATTATAAGTAGCAAACTGCGCTGATTTGAGCTGTAATCACCCTTTTAAGAGGGTGTGAGATTCGGGAGGTACACCCCAATATAATGACACCCACAACCGTTCTCGCTGCACTTTTGATGCTATCAGCCGCCGCCTTTTATTTTGGTCGGCGACGGGCCTTCGCCATTGCCGGTGAGGCAGGCGGCATGGAGCATCTCCATTCGCGGCCGACCTACTATGGTGTTCTCACCGCGCTCTGGTGCGGAATTCCCGCCTTGCTCATGTTCGGTATTTGGCTTGGCTTTCAAGACAAGATCATCACAAATCTTGTAGTAGCAGACCTACCAGACGCTTTCCGTAATCTCCCTGAGAACCGTCTCAATCTGGTGGTCAATGACATAAGGAATTTAGTAACTGGCAACATCGTTGCTGGAGAAGTGGACGCCACCATGCAGGCAGCTGCCAAGCATTACCGCAGTCTGCAGGCGACCAGCAATGCTGCCCTGGCTGTGGTGGCGCTATCCCTTGGCATAGTTGGGGCCATCGTCGTTCGAAGCAGGATAAGTCGAACCATGCGAGCCCGCAACCTTGTGGAACAAGTGATCAAGTATATTCTTATCGCGTGTTCCTGCATCGCCATACTCACCACCATAGGTATCGTTCTCTCAGTGTTGTACGAAGCCCTTCGGTTTTTCAAGGCCGTACCCATCACTGACTTCCTTTTCGGTCTGAAATGGAGCCCGCAGATGGCGATTCGGGCGGACCAGGTGGGTTCATCGGGTGCATTCGGGGCGATTCCTGTATTTCTCGGAACCCTTCTGATCTCGACAATTGCCATGCTGGTTGCCGTCCCCATTGGCCTCATGTCCGCTATTTACCTTGCAGAGTATGCAAATCGTAGATTTCGAGACGTGGCGAAGCCTTTGCTGGAGATTCTGGCTGGAATTCCTACGGTGGTATACGGGTTTTTTGCAGCCATTACGGTGGCTCCTTTTATTCGCAACACAGGTTCGGTGATAGGTCTGGATGTCTCCTCTGAAAGCGCTCTGGCAGCAGGATTGGTCATGGGTATTATGATCATTCCTTTCGTTTCCTCTCTGTCCGACGATGTGATAAACGCTGTGCCTCAAGCCCTGCGAGATGGCGCCTACAGTCTAGGGGCCACTCAATCAGAAACCATAAAGCAAGTGGTTTTACCCGCAGCCCTGCCGGGCATCGTCGGTAGTGTCCTGTTGGCAGTGTCTAGAGCTATCGGTGAGACCATGATCGTGGTGATGGCTGCAGGTCTGGCAGCGAATTTGACCGTCAACCCATTCAAAACGGTAACCACAGTAACGGTTCAGATCGTAACCCTGTTGGTTGGCGATCAGGAATTTGACAGTCCCAAGACGCTGGCGGCATTTGCCTTGGGTCTGGTCTTGTTCATCGTAACGCTTTTTTTGAACGTAATCGCCCTGAATGTGGTTCGCAAATATCGAGAACAATATGAGTAGAGCTGTTCTGACAGAAACAGAGAAAAACAAGGGCCCAAAAAGGACAATAGACATTGTCCAGGCTGGATTGTCCAAGCGCTACAGGGCCGAACGTCGATTCAAGCTCTATGGTCTGGTGGCGATTATTATCAGCCTGCTTTTTTTGGCCATACTTTTCATTAGCATCGTGGGAAACGGCTACACTGCCTTTCAGCAAACTTTCATACAATTAGAGGTTTTCTTTGATCCTGCCGTCCTGGGGCAGGAGAATCTGTCCTCCGCAGACTATCCTGGATTAGTCAAAAAAACCCTGCGCAGCATGTTCCCCGATGTCAAGAGTCGCCGTGACAAGCGCGCACTCTATAAATTGGTGAGTCCGGGGGCTGCCTTCCAGTTGCGAGAAATGACTCTGAAAGATCCTGGCCTCGTCGGCAAGACCGTCTCCGTGTGGGTGCCGGCAGACGATGATGTGGACATGCTCTTAAAAAACCATTTTGACAGGAATGAGCCTGAGAGCGGACGTCGGCTGAATAATAAGCAACTTGCCTGGATTGATGAGCTTGCAAAGCGAGGACAGATTGAAAAGCGCTTTAACAAGATATTTTTCACTGCGGGTGACTCCCGCGAGCCTGAGCTTGCCGGCATCGGTGGAGCAGCAACCGGAACGTTTTTTACTCTCGTGGTCACGCTGATTCTATCATTTCCCATTGGGGTGGCCGCCGCCGTTTATCTAGAGGAGTTCGCCCCCAAGAACAGGTGGACCGACCTGATTGAGGTTAACATCAATAACTTGGCTGCTGTTCCCTCAATTGTCTTCGGCCTCCTGGGTCTTGCAGTTTTCCTTAATTTCTTCGGCTTATCCCGTTCGGCTCCTCTCGTAGGGGGCCTCGTTCTGACCCTGATGACTCTGCCCACTATCATCATTGCCAGCCGGGCCGCATTGCAGTCAGTGCCGCCTTCCATTCGTGAAGGCGCACTGGGCGTTGGGGCTTCGAAAATGCAAATGGTAGTCCATCATGTGCTTCCCCTGGCCTTGCCAGGGATGTTGACAGGTACCATCATCGGTATGGCGCGAGCGCTGGGGGAGACTGCTCCGTTGCTCATGATTGGGATGGTGGCATTTATCGTTGACATACCCGCTGGTTTTACCGACCCAGCCACGGTGCTACCAGTGCAGGTCTACCTCTGGGCGGACAGCCCGGAGCGGGCCTTTGTAGAGCGGACTTCGGCTGCGATTATCGTATTGTTGGCCTTCTTAATGATTATGAATGCTGCCGCGATCATACTTCGCAAGAAGTTTGAGCGGCGTTGGTGAAAATTTTCCATCCGTCAATTCCGGGTGGAAATTAAGTAGGTGGAAGTATTGAACCCTTAGATAACTAAAGGAACGCAAAAGGAGGAAAGAAATGGTCAAGAAAACAGTTTTACTTGTAACAGCCCTGGTTTTTGTTTTTGTTGTATCCACCGGGGTGGTAAGCGCTCAGTCGGCTCGGGACTACATTAGTATTGTCGGCTCTTCCACGGTATATCCCTTCGCAACGGTGGTGGCGGAGCAATTTGGCAAAACCACCCGTTACAAGACTCCCAAGATTGAGTCCACTGGATCAGGTGGGGGACTGAAGCTGTTCTGTGCCGGAGTTGGTGTTGAACACCCCGATATCACCAACGCCTCACGGCGAATCAAACAGTCTGAGATCGACAAGTGCCGCAACAATGGGGTGACGGAAATCGTTGAAGTGAAGATTGGCTATGATGGCATCGTCCTGGCAAATTCCAAAAGAGCCAAACCGATGAAGCTCAGCCGCAAGGATATTTTCCTGGCCTTGGCCAAGGAGGTTCCTAATCCAAAAGGCGGCGAAAAGCTGGTTACCAACCCCTACCGGACTTGGAAAGATGTCAATCCGTCGCTGCCCAATGTAAAAATAGAGGTTCTCGGACCCCCGCCGACCTCGGGCACCCGGGACGCATTTGTTGAACTGGCAATGGAAGGCGGGGCCAAAAAGTATGGCTGGATAAAAGCCATGAAAAAGAAAGACAAAAAGAGATACAAAGCAATTGCCCATACCATTCGAGAAGATGGAGCCTACATCGAGGCAGGTGAGAACGACAATCTCATCGTTCAGAAACTAGCCGCCAATCGGAATGCTATTGGCATTTTCGGCTTCAGCTTCCTGGATCAGAACACCGACAAGATCCAGGGTTCTTTTGTTGATGGCGTGCAGCCCACATTCGAAGCCATTGCTGCTGGTGATTATCCCGTGTCGCGCCCGTTGTTTTTCTATGTGAAAAAAGCACACATTGGTGTGATACCGGGCATGGAAGGATACCTGAGTGAGTTCACCAGTGAAAAGGCTTGGGGACCGGATGGTTACTTAGCAGATAAGGGCATGATTCCAATGCCTGATGCGGAGCGCTACAAGTACCGTGCTGATGTTGCCAAGCTACGCGTGCTTACCGCTCTTAAGTAGGTCTTAACATTGACGAGCAGGCCAGCTTACTGTGGCTTGGCCTGCTCGTCAGCTTCCAGACACATTATGGTGAGATTTGATAATGGTACTCGCACTCACTCCACAGGAAAAACAAGACTTGGTTAGGGATGAGGGAGAAAGAGCCATCGAGAGAGATCTGAGCGAAGAAAATATCCAGGTCGAAGCCATTCCCCAGGAGGGCCCTGCTCTGGTTAGTCGAGAGCAAAGAGCGACTGTAGGGGAGGCAACCGTGGCGAATCCGCGAATGGTGTGTCGCAATGTCAATGTCTATTACAGCGACAACCATGCTATCAAGAATGTTTCTCTCGATATAGGCCGCAATGAAGTCATTTCCATGATCGGCCCGTCCGGTTGCGGCAAGTCCACCTTTTTGCGGTGTCTGAACCGAATGAACGATACCATCGAAGGTTGCCGCGTGACCGGTGAGATCTTCCTTGATGATATAAATATCTATGACGAGAAAATTGATGTGGTCCCTTTGCGGGCCCAAGTTGGCATGGTATTTCAGAAGCCCAATCCCTTCCCCAAGTCAATCTATGACAACATTGCCTACGGACCGAAAATTCATGGTCTCGCCGAGACAAAATCT
>JASFGC010000315.1:0-4527 GCA_050123975.1 Syntrophobacterales bacterium
TTTGTTTATTTATCTCCTCACCGTTTGTCTGGGTATTAGCGCCATACTCCTCCGCAATGCCCATCACACATCAGAGGCACTTCTTTTATTATCTCAGGCACTGATAATTGTAGTGCTGGTCTCTATTTTGGAGGCAGTTAACGGAAATAAGCGAAGCTAAGCTTAAAGCTCGGATAAGAAAACAAAGGCCGCGGAAGATTTTGAAACCCGCGGCCTTTTTATTTTGAATGATAGCCTTATTGTCGGATGAACTCCGCCGAAGGCGGAAACCATCCGACCTACTTTCTGCATTTTTAAATTCGAAATTCGAAATTCGAAATTCGAAATTACCTCCCTCTGCTCTATGCTCTATGCCCTATGCTCCCCCCCTTTTATCCAACCGTTGCTTCACCGCCTTAACCAGGAGGGGCCAGGCTACGGTGGCGTCGCAGAGAACCTCGGCGAAGCGACCTCCCTCCTCCGGAGCCACAAACTTACCCCAGGACACACCCTCCGAGTAAGTGCATCCACTTAACCCGCCCCAATAGGCAGGCTCCGGGCAGATCCGGACTCCATAGTGGAACTTCTTAAACGGCAGTGAACCCTGGCAACGTTCATCGAGAATCTCCAGATAGGGACTCACCTGTTGGGCCCAGTTCCGCGGCACCCCACCGCCTATGGTAAAGATTCCCAAACGTTCGGCCTGCAGTACCCGGGTGGTGTAGGAACTCAGATCCAAAAAAGGATTGAAAGAGATGTTCACCTGTTTGACAGCCTCAGCTATGTCCAGGGCTGGGTCACTGGCCATCGCCTTTTTGGTCATCCACGTACCTATGTCCAGTGCCAATTCGGAATCAGTGAAAGCTGGGATAAAGATGGGTATTCCCCTGAGATAGGCGTTCTGCAGTATTCCTGGCTTGTCGGTATTTTCTGTCAACCACTTTCCCAATTCACGGCAGAATATCTCTGAACTGAGGGGCTTGCTGGTATCCATGCTGTCTAGAATGCCACTGATAATCTCCTCTGCACGATCCAGGTTCTTTTCCAGTTCCAGGGTGTCATATATGCGATTATAGCCCCGACGGTAAAGAGCAGCATCATCAAAGCGATCGTCATGTTTGAAATGGGTCATACCCACAGCTTCCACAAACCCATGGGCCATCAGCGCCCCAGTGGTAATGATCATATCCAGCCAACCCCAGTCGATCATATCGCAAAGAACAAGACCCATTTTTGCCACGGTCATGGCGCCGGAAAAGGTACCCACAACCTGGCAGTCAGGATCCGACACCATTTCAGTGAGTACCGCAGCCGCTCCACCCAAGTTCCTTCCGGTAAAGGCAGTCTTTGTCATCTGCCTCAAAAGCTCATCAAAATCCTCAACACTCTTTACATCAAGGCTCTCCAACGGCTCCAGCTGGTCCTCCAACCCATCGCCAAAATCAGCAGGATCTCTGTAGTCTTTCGTCATCTATCTTCCTCCCAGGGAATGCATACTCGAAAGTCAAGCACTAGCGAATTCCACCAGCCCTGTCAATATCATATTTGGCGTCACCTTGCCGCGTTCCAAAACATTCAGCCCTTCTGAGCACCGAACGGGTTGGGTTCTCAAACTCAAATTCACCACAGAGGCACAGAGAGCACCGAGGAAGTTTTTTTTGCCCGATCGGGAGACGACGATCGGGCAAAACTACTCAGCCCTGCGGGCAGATCCTCTAACACCCGGACGTTGTAGGCCCAGATTGAGGCTTTGTTTTGAAAGTGCTCCCGCCGAAGGCGGAGGCACTTTTCCCTGGCCGTCGTCTCCCGGCCAGGGAAAACTACATCTCCTCTGTGTCCTCTGTGTCTCCGTGGTTCACCCTTATTAATCGAACTGGTTCTCAACTACCCAGTCCGAGCCATAGGATAAAGGTGACAGCAGAAACGAGCGTGGTTATCGAGATCGCCGCTGTTGCCAGGTCGGCATCTCCAGCCATTTCAGTGGCCATAACATACGATACGGTAGCAGTAGGAGAGGCCAAGAGGATAAGAGCAGGGAGATACTCAATGCTGCCAAGATCCATTAAGCGAAAAAATGCCAAACCCAGTGCCGGCAAGAGCAGCAACTTCAGAACTGAGATCAGGGTTGTCACGCGTAATTGCTGCCGCATCTGGGCGAAAGATATTGAGGTACCTATCAGCAGAAGAGCCAGGGGCAAGGCCATACCACTCAAGATCTTCAGACTGCGATCCAGAATCACCGGCAGGTTTACCTTTGTAAGCGATATAGCCATACCTGCCATGGCCGAGATGATTATAGGGTTAAGCAATACCCTGCGAATGACTGAACGCGTGGAAATTTTCTTATTAGGCTCTTTGTTGAATCGGCTGAGAGCCACCACCGATAAGAAATTCTGCAACAGTATAACAAAACCAGCAAGGATGCTGGCACGAGTGAAGCCTTCGTCACCGAGGAAGTAAAACGATACCGCCAAACCAATGTACCCCAGATTGCCGTGGAAGCTGCATTGAAGAAAGCTCCCCACTTGATACGGTTGCAGCTTGATTCCCCGAACCAAAATTATTCCGATCAGGGCTATAAGAATCAAGGGCGCCAGCGTTGCTGCCACCAAAGTCAGGCTAAAATGTTGGACAAGCTCGGCCTCGGCAATCTCCCGGAAGATCATCGCCGGAATGGCAACATAGTAAACAAGCCTGTTGGCAGGTTTGAGAAAGCCCTCCTGCATGAAATGGATGTGGCGAAGGCCCCAGCCTAGGAAGATAATTACGAATATGGGCAAAATAGTTTTGAGGATGTCTGACATAAAGAATTATTGATGGGCTTAGAGGCTCACCTTTCTTTTCTTGGTCAAAAGGCGCAGGGCACAAGGCTTAAGGCACAGGGCGAATTCATAGAGTATGGTAGCCAGTAGAAATAAGCATAGAGCACAAAGCACGATTTTAGTCTGGAATTTCTAAATTCGCAATCCACAATCCTGCTCGCTGCCTGCTGCCTGCTGGTGAATGTTCCATGCTTTCTTCTGCTGGACAATGCTATGAGCTTCTGGTAAGACTACAATCTGGTCAATACTCGGGACGTGGCTCAGCCTGGTAGAGCGCTGCGTTCGGGACGCAGAAGTCGCTGGTTCGAATCCAGTCGTCCCGACCAATGATTTCAATGGGTTAGGTGGTAATGCCTAGCCCATTCTTGTTTCTCGGCTAACTCTTACCTTTAAGAGAAATCCGGGCACAAAAGTTGCAAATTCTGACACTGTGAGGCTTCAGATCAAAGGAGAAAATGAGTTCGGACGGACGCTGAAATGAGCACCCTTTACCACGCTACAGTACTTTGTCTTCTTTCCATTTGGGGTTTTTCATTCAAACGGACCGGCATGACTATTCTCCTCTTCACGATTCCACTACTAGGCGAAATCGTGCAAGTTTTCATACCGAGCCGAACACCGGACTTTATGGATATCCTCCATGGATATCTCGGAATCCTAGCAGGCTACTGTCTCGTGAAAATGTGGAGAGAAATAAAGCCAGCAGTAAAAAACGTTCAATACCACATGGAGAAGTAAGTTCTAACGAGGAATTAGGACAGTATTTGAAGGGACATGATTATGCCTAGATCCCTAATTTCGAAAATCTTCCCGTCTTCTCAGAGAAAAATTCGACTGAGGCATATTCTGCATTTGGGATCATTAATGGAAAAACAATCTGAGGCCTTCTACCGGCAGTTCGCCCAGCAAACAGAGGATGCGGATGTCAGAGAACTTTGTTTAGAGCTAGCTAATGAGGAGAAAAACCACTTTGGATTTATTCAAAACATTCTGTCCAAGTGGCAACCTTTGCCGGTCAATAAGCATGATCTAAAGGCCATGGACGCCGACGGCAGGTTAAGAATGTTGTTTCTTTCCGCGCCCAATCCGGAGGGAACAAAAAAAGATTTTATTGAATACGCCATAAATGAAGAAAAGAAAATGGTGCATTTTTACAGGAGTTTCGAAAAGGAATTCGCTCATGAATGGAGAAAAACGAAACTATGGAAGATGATTGAGGAAGAGGTTGAGCATGTCCAGAGATTAGAGAGCATGTTATCTAGAATGTAAGATGCAAAATCTCAAATTGGTCCTTCGGACACCCCACCCTGCGGGCGGGTCCCAGGTTTCCAAGCATCAAGTCTCAGGGTTTCAGGTGTTCCGCCGGAGCGGATCAGGTGTCAGTAGCCAAAAGGCTTAAGGCTCAATGCACAAGGCGCAAGGCAAAATCCGCAATCCCACATCTCACATCCCACATCTCACATCTGCATTTCCCCAATCCGAAATCCGAAATCCAAGATCGAAGCCGAGGCGTACTTGACAGTACGTCGCATGGTGAGCTTGTCCTGAGACATGCGAAGGAAGGCCCGAGGACGCCCGGGAGGACGACCATATTTGCGGTCGCAGCAGATAATTCGTGAAATATGCGGGCTGGCCAAATGCCATTTGGCCATTTGGCCAATTCTGGTGATTTAACAAGAGATTTTTCGAGATTATTTTCTCTCTAAACCATTGATATATAACGATT
>JASFGC010000316.1:0-4503 GCA_050123975.1 Syntrophobacterales bacterium
ATGGGATTCTTTACAGGAAAACGATTATCTTCCCCCTTTTCTAAAGGGGGACCGAGGGGGATTTTGCTGCGCGGGCGTCTACGGTTCATTACTTCCTACAGCCTACTCAGCCTCTGCGGCGTTTTGGCTTTCTCTGCCTCAAATACCAGATTGCTCCCACGGCGCCACCAAAGAGAATAGCAACCAATATAAGTACTTTTCCATGCTCAACGGCTATGAGGGCTACGGTATGCATTGCTTGCTTCAAGAACCCGGCTCGCGGTATTTCCTGATTCGCTAACAAGGGTATGCTCTTGAACACCTTGTCTTTGGTAGTAATTACTACTTCCCCTATAATCTGACCACGTTCTATGGGGGCAAATAACTGTTCAGGAGCTTGTGCCTTCCAGGTAACATCCGCTTGCAGGGTGATGGGGACGGTGACAATCCCGGTTTCACCTGCTGCCAGCTCCACTTTCCCCTCGGTTCCTTTCCACACGGGAAGCTGCAGAAGAACGTCTCCTTTCTTGAAAAGTTGCACTGAGACAAAGTTACGGAAACCATAATTAAGCAGCCGCAAGGCCTCTCTTGCTCTGATTGCTTCGCTCTTGGCGCCCATTACTACCGAAATAAAACGCTGCTCGCCCCTCTTGGCAGTGGCCAAGAGATGATAGCCCGCATCTTCGGTGTGCCCAGTCTTCAAGCCATCCACGGTGGGATCTCGCCAGAGAAGCGAATTACGGTTTTTCTGCCGAATATTCTCGTGAATAAAAACCTTCAGTTGATGGTATTGGAGCGCTTGAGGGTGGGCTTTAACGTAAGCCAGAGCCATCAAAGCCATGTCCCTGGCGGTGGTGTATTGATCCGGGGCAGGCCAGCCATTCACTGTCTGAACCTGACTGTTTGCCAGGCCAAGCTCTTGCAGTTTCTGGTTCATTTTCTCAACGAAAGCCTGTTCACCGCCCTGGAGAAATTCGGCCACGGCAACGCAGGCATCGTTCCCAGACACCACGGCAATTCCTTTGATCAGTTCAACAAGCGGAACGCGGTTTCCTTGGCGGACAAACATCTTGGAGCCTCCGGTGCGCCAGGCTTTTTCACTGATCCACACCTTGTCCTCCAAGAGAATCTGGCCCTGGTCAATAGCGTCAAACACCAAGAACAGGGTAAGTAATTTGACAAAACTTGCGGGGCTGATGCGCTCATCAGGGTTTTGTCCATAGAGGAATTGGCCGGAATCGCCATCTATGAGTGCCGCGGATTTGGCAGCCACCGCAAACGGGTGAGGCAACTCCTGCGCGGCAGCCACTTGCAGCGAGCCTAAAAGCAAAAAGCTAATCCAGAGGTTGATTAATAGCATCCTCATTCTTGTGATTCTGTGCATAGAGATCTCCTGGGCATTCCCGCGTAAAAATTGACAAATTGACTAACCGATAAGTTGACTAATTAGCGAAACCGAACCGTCCTCTGTCGTCTGTCCTCTGATCTCTGGATTTTGGAAGCGGCTTATAGCACAGGAGGGGTTGCTTGTAAAGCAAGGCAGGGCTCACGAAAAGTTTAATTCCCAAATCTAAAATCAAGAAATCCAGTAGTCAGTGAAAGAAAATCCTCCTTCGTTTACTATATTCTGAATTCTGGATTCTGACTCCGTGCTCTTAAATCCGCAATCCACAATCCCCAATCCGCAATGATCTACCTCCAACCTCCAACCGCCTCTCTGCCCATTCCTCCGAGAGCTCTCAAACGCCTCAGTGAGCTCAAATTCAATTTAATGGGATAGGGTTATTATAGGTTCGTCACCTAGGCTGGATCGCTTAAAGGTATTGTGAGGAGACTATTGAGGCCAAGAATAAGCTTGTTTATTTTTGGCCTCAATAGCTACTCATCTTTCCCGATAGATTTCTATCGGGACGCGCACCCTTTGTGCGCGCCTTTAAGCGATCAGTGCAGTGTCTCCAGCAAATCTATCTCTGTGTTCTCTGCGGGCTCTGTGAGATCTGTGAGTCGCCGAAGGCGACCAGTGTACAAACAAACGTCTGTGTCTGTCTGTGTGGGTCTGTGGCTAATTCGGAATTCCTATGCGGAAGGCGTCTGCAGTTGACTCAAAAATTCATGGAAGGTCTTGGAGGAAAAGTAAACCACCGTGGTCTCAGGCCCAAAGGATATCTCGTCTCCATCATTCAGCTGATAAGACTGGTTTGCCAGGATCTCACTGCCGTTTAGAAAAGTGCCATTTTTTGATCCCACATCTACCAGACATGAGGCTTCACCAGTTTCGGAAATTTCCAAATACGCATGAGTTTTGGAGACCATCTTGTTGTAGAGAATGATGTCATTCTGAGCAGCTCGGCCGATGGTAACGTTAGGAGGAGACGTACGTTCTTTCCGTTCCTTTATCTCTATAACTCTGGCCTCGAGCACGTCTGCCGGCACCATCCCCTGTTTCTGCGCTTCCAGTACATCAGGATCTTCTATTTTCTTGGTGCTGAACTGAAACATAACATCCTTATCCAGGCTTTTCTGTGTTTTTTCCACCAGAAAACCGTCCGGATAATTCTCGGCAAATGTGGCTGAAGGCAAGCTCGCAAAGGACGAGAGGTAATGAGCCAGATTCTTGTATCTTATTTTTCCGGGTATGTCCATTTCCTCGATTCGCTTGAACTGTTTGAAGTTCTCAAGAAACTCTACCGCTACACCCTCGTTTTCTTCATCGACCCGGTTAATAACCGCCGAACCCTGCAGGCCGATGGTGCCATCCTGGCCAGAAAAAATGGGTGGCAGATAAACCGTGAGGGTAGTTTTATCATTTGGCTTGAAAGAATGCCAGTCCTTTGTTTTGATAAAAGCCCCACCCTGGCTGACATTCTCGGTTTGGCCTTCAATAGAGTGCGAGGTCCCTCCCTTGGACAGTTCTGTTCTGAATAATTTTTTGATTCTGACGTGCTTGCGTTTATCCCGGGTAGTCATGGGATCTTCATCTTTCCTTCCACCCAAATTGGCGGGGTATCAGGTGTTTGTGACGGATCACTTTGTAAAGTGTAAGCATAATGATGCAAATTCCATTCCTTATCGATAAAAGGGCCAAAAAATTAGCAAAGACGGTTTTATAGATCTCCCATGTATTCAAAATTATTGGAAAGCCAAGCACTTATCTCACTCTTTGCAACCATCCTCAATTCTTCCCCAAGTGCACTTTTTGAAACCCAAGGCGTAACTAATAGAAACATTTAAAGAAGGCAAAAGGCCCACGGCCTTGGCGTTGGAGGCAAGGTGGAATGACGCGGAGAAGGGGTGCAACGGAGAAACGGCGAGAAAGACGCTCTCAAATAGACTTCACCACGTCTCCGTCTCTCCCCGCCTGCCCGCCAGAGGCTTCGCCTTCAGGCGAGGCGGGCGGGTCCCCGCGTCGTCCTGCCGCCTTCTTTCTCCTGACTCCTTTCTCCTTACTCCTACTTTTTCAGGAAAGGATCTTGAGTTCTGGGAAATAGGACCTGTAGAATCCCCTATCGCGAGTAAGAAAACGTTCCGCTTTGGTCAGTGCATGTGCGCCTATGAGGAAATCAGTAATAATGCGCTTCCTTGTTCCACCGGATTTCCTATACAATCCCCATTTCTTGCCTGCCAGATAGGCGATATCAGTGTCCACTGGAGACAGGGCTACATGTATAGTTGCCAGAGTAGTGTCTAGCAAGGACCTTTCCTCAAATTGCGGAACAAGCTCGGCATACACAATGTCGCACATGATCAGCGCCCCTTCGTCGTATGCCAATTTGAGTAACCTGGACGAGTCGGCAGCGAACGCTTTATCAGGCAGGAAGATATCCAGCAAAATGCTTGTGTCGACAGCGGTGATCATCGTCCTCGGATCTCCTCGATGTAACTATCAGTGTCAGATGGGCGATTAAGAATTCCTGTTACTTGATCGACAGGATGCTTACCACGACTACGTTTTTGGATCAAGACACCTTCTTTTGTTACCACGAACTCAACCTCGACATCTTTGGTCAATCCAAAGCGTTCACGAAGGGGCTTCGGTATTGTAATTTGCCCTCTTTCGGAAATTTTCATATTTCATTCCTCCATTTTACTGAATACGTAATTCATATCAAGTACGTTTTATTTTGTCAAGTTTATTGAGAACGCTAAGGTCGTTGAAACCGTTGAAATCAGCTCAGAGCTCGAAGCTCAAAGGGGAAATCGTAAAAGTCGGTGAGGCTCATAACTACCCGTGCGATTTGAACGAGTTCCGCGAAGCGGAACGATTGAAACCACCGGACCTGCCTAATAACGACTGGTGCCGATCTTTCCACCCAAATTGATCATCCATAATATCACCGCGGTTCATTTGTCACCCCACTGTTCGACCTCAATCCATGCTTCAGAATCATCTAAGTCTGGAGGATTTTCCTTGAGTTTCCTGATCCACTCTTTTTCGAATTGTTTTACTTCACGTTCTCGTAACCAAGCTTTCAGAGCCTCTCTGACCAGCGCAGAACGTGAGAGATTAGAGGAGGAGGCAATACG
>JASFGC010000317.1:0-4502 GCA_050123975.1 Syntrophobacterales bacterium
CGCTGGAAGGCTTTGGTGAGCTTTCAGCCAGCAATTTATTAACCGCAATAGAAGACAGCAGGAAACCCCAGTTGTCCCGATTCCTCTACGGCCTCGGCATACCCAATGTAGGTGAAAAAACGGCCGCAGACATAGCCCGCCATTTTGGCACTTTTGCAGCTATTCGAAAGGCAACCACAGATCAGCTTTTGGAGGTAGAAGGGGTGGGCCCTATTGTTGCCGAATCCGTAGTTGACTTTTTCTCTAATCCCTCAGTGAATGCAGAACTGGACCGCTTGCTCGAAGAGGTGATGCCTGAGGCCATGGAGACAGCGGAGCCTGCCAAAACTGAGCTTGCCGGAAATACCTTTGTCTTCACTGGCACCATGGAAAAATTGTCTCGAAAAGAGGCCCAGAGGCTGATTGAAACTCTGGGCGGTAAGACCGCCTCCTCTGTGTCCTCGAGAACCGATTATGTTGTTCACGGCCCCGGTGCCGGCTCCAAGCTAGAGAAAGCCCGCGAACTGGGAATTCAACTGCTTGATGAAGAGGAGTTTCTGGAGCTCATTGGGGAAGAGCCGGGGTGAGTTAGAGTTATCCTACCGATAGATAGGTGCGATCGCCGACGCCCAAAGCGAACACATAATGGAACGACACGGCGATACGGTGAAACGGCGACGCGGCGATTGAAGAGACTTTTTCCTCTCCGTGTCTCCGTATCCCCCCGTCACCGCGTCTTCGAAAGAAGGGGATTGACATGGAAAAAACACGAGCGCACGTACTCATATCCGGCCGTGTACAGGGGGTCTTCTTCCGTGCTTACACCGAAAGAGCCGCCCAGGAAAGAAGAATTTCAGGCTGGGTGATGAACACCCGTGACGGTCGAGTTGAAGCTATCCTGGAAGGCGAGAAAGAAAAAGTAGAAGATATGATCCGCTGGTGCCACCAAGGATCGCCCCATTCCCGGGTAACAGAGGTAAGCGTGGATTGGGAGGAATACGTGGGGGAGTTTGAGGACTTTTCCGTGAAATATTATTACTAGACTGCTCAGTCTATCCCCGTCCGTTGTCCGTTATGGCTCACTGCGTTCGCCGCATAGCGCCAAGCGCAGAGCGCATAGCGTGTTGTTACCACCATGCTTCATACTCCATGCTCTATGCCCTCTGCCTTATACCTTCTGCGCCTGCTCAAGCATCTCCTTGGCGTGAGCCCGAGTTTTTACTGAAATCTTTGCCCCTCCCAGCATGCGGGCGATTTCTTCGAGACGCTCTTTTCCACTCAACTCTTCCATGGCCGTGGTGGTTCTACCCTTTCGAGCGCTTTTACGTACCACATAATGATAATCGCCATAGCAGGCAATCTGGGGTAGATGGGTAATGCAAACTACCTGATGTTGTCGGGCAAGATCCTTCAAACGCTGGCCCACCCTGTCTGCGGTTCTCCCGCCGATTCCCGCATCAACCTCATCAAAAATCAGGGTCTCATGCACTGCCTCTTGGGCCAACAATTCCTTGAGGGCCAGGACAATTCTGGAAAGTTCCCCTCCCGAGGCGATACTGGCCATGGGCCTGAGTTCTTCACCGGGATTGGCCGAAAAGAAAAAAGCCACCCTGTCCACCCCTTTCTTATCCAAAAGGTATTTACCCACTCGAACACACTCTGTATCCGAGCCACTTTCTTGGTCAAAGCGGACCTGGAACCGGCATTTGGCCATATCGAGGGTGACCAAACTCTTTTCCACGGCCTTGCCAAGTCTACGAGCGGCTTGCCGCCGACGTTTGGAAAGTTCCAGAGCCTCCGACAGGGCCTGCTGGCGAATTTTCTCCAACTCCTCTTCTCTTGCAGCGATCTCCACTTCGTCACTTTCTGAGACTTCCAACTCCTGCTGCAATCCGTCTGCGTGGGCGAGTACCTCTTGAGTGCTGCCTCCATATTTGCGCATGAGCCGCTTGAGAGTGTGCAAACGTTCCTCCACCCACTCCATTCTGGCGGGATCCGCTTGGATGTTCTGGATATGGTCTCTGAGTGTCAAGGAAACATCTTCCACCTGGTGTCTGACTCCCTCCAAGGTCTGGGCCAGAGACTTAAAAGCAGGATCCAGTTTGCCCAGATCGGAAAGGATTTTTTGACACTGGCTCACCTCTTCCAGAACCGCACCGCTATCTAAGTAGAGAATCTGATGGACTTCGGAAGCACCTTGCCGAAACCGCTCCACGTGCCGCAACCGTTCGCGTTCCACTTCCAGCTGGATCTCCTCGTCCTTCTGAATCCGGGCATTGTGGATCTCTTCTAACTGAAAACGGTGGAGTTCTTCCTTTTCTCGGCGCTCCTGAGCTTGACGCTGTAGTCGCCTCAGTTCGCTCTGCAGCCTCTTGAGCTCGCCAAAGGTTTGCCCATATGCTTGTTGCTCCGCCTCCAGGCCGCCAAATCCATCAATGATCTCCAGGTGGGCTTCAGGTTCCAAAAACAGTTGATGCTCACGCTGGCCGGAAATACTTACCAGGCCCCGGCACAGCTGGCTCAATAACCCTAAGGTGGCAAGCTGACCGTTGACATATACCCGGTTGCGTCCGGATGTGGAGAGAACTCGCTTGACCACCATCTCCTGATCGCCCAAATCCCCCAAACTCTCTTTAAGTTCAACTGAATTTACAACATGATCGGTCAGGTGAAAGAGAACGGTCACTGCGGCTTCCTGGCTGCCGGTACGAATGAGATCTCCAGAACCACGACTGCCCAGCAACAGATTGATGGCGTTAACCAGAATGGATTTGCCTGCCCCTGTCTCTCCGGTTACTACGGTGAGTCCTGGCTTGAAAGAGACCGAAAGCTCATGAATGATGGCAAAATTACTAATTTGCAGCTCGGCCAACAAAGCGGATCCTCTCCTATGAAGGGGGGGTATCTACTCCCTATCTTGTTCTCTTACTTGTCACAATAGCGAGGTAAATTCAATCGTATTTTTTGTTTGCAATCAACACTAGTATTTCATATTGTTGTTACTAGCAAGCTGCTGATACAGTCTCGAGAAGGCCCCGAACGTCATACCGGACGAGACCGAGTCGAGATCCGGTATCCAGTAACCATGGTTTTATCTAGATTCCGGATATCCGCCGTCGGCAGATTCCGGAATGACGGACTTAGTGCTTGTACTCAAAAAATTGAACTTTGCATCTATCTACTAGGTAGATAGGGCCAGTAACGACAACACAATATGGCGCACCTCCTTCGTACCCCAAACTGAACGGCCGAAGGAGACCATTCTTTATTTTCGCACAGCGCACCAGGGGCACCATACTACTCTCCCACTCGCCCATCAACACCTTCGATTCGAGGGACGTTCCCCTGTTGGTAGCGACTGTGATTTAGCAGCCACAAACCACGCGAGTCCGCCTGCGGTGGCTTCCGTCCGTAATGACGGAATCGAAGAATTCCATCCTGACTATGCTGAGCCAGAATCCAACACGCCAGAACCGACTATGGCTAAACAGTTCTATGTTTACATACTGGCAAGCAAGCGCAATGGCACCTTATACACCGGCGTGACTTCCAATCTAATCCAGCGGGTATGGCAGCACAAACATGATGTTTTTCAAGGATTTACCCGGAAATATAACGTCAAAATCCTCGCATATTATGAAGTACATGAAAATGCGGAGAGCGCCCTCCTGAGAGAAAAGAAAATCAAAAAGTGGCGAAGAGCATGGAAGCTGGGCTTGATTGAAGAAAATAACCCTGAGTGGAGGGATTTATACGAGGACATTCTCGGATGACGCAATCTCGCCAAGAAGCCAACAGTCGTCATACCGGACGAGACGAAGTTGAGATCCGGTATCCAGAAAGAGACTGATTATATTGAACTTTTGCTGGATTCCGGATCTCGCCCGCTCTAGGCGGCCTCGTCTGGAATGACGGAATTACTGAATTCCTTCAGAAAGGTTCTGCCATGAAAAACAAAGAACGCGGTGTTACTCTCAATGAAATCATAATCTCACTGGCCGTAGTTGGTGTTGTGACCGCTGTAAGTCTACCAAAATTAGTGAAAATTCTACCCAACTACCGTCTCACTAGTACAGCACGCTCTCTTGTGGTCTACATCCACAGGGCAAAGCTTAAGGCCATCCAACAGAAATCCATTTACTATTTCGACTTCGATCTTGACGGTGACGGCAACCTGAAATCAGGGGGCTGCTTTCTGTGGGGAGATCGTAACGGAAATCGGCGGAAAGAACTGTTGGAAAAAAGCGATATGCTTATAGACTTTGAGACCTTGTCCAATGTCCACCTCCAGCCCTATTCTGGCAAACTCGGCGGACCAAAGCGTGGGCCAAACAACACGAAGATAGATGCAGGTGGTGGAGACGGGGTTAGCTTCAGTCAGAATCGAATCAAATTTAATCCCGACGGAACATGCAGTACCGGCACCATCTATCTCCATAACTGTAATGGCAGGACCTTGGCCATTCGAGTTCGATACAATGGCTTGACCCAGCTTTGGATGCATGATGGCCAATCCTGGAAAC
>JASFGC010000318.1:0-4488 GCA_050123975.1 Syntrophobacterales bacterium
GAATGAAACATGTGCTCATCCCATAGCTAAAGCAGCGAGCGCTATACCCGTCCTGCCCCTGGGCGGGGCGGCGAGATGAGCGGATGAACTTGATAAAATGGGCGAACACTTGGTCTGTAATAAAGTGCTGCCATTACCCGACCATTGAGCACATGGATTGTAAAGGGGAAAATCCTGATACTAGAAAACAAATGCAAGGCGATGATCCGTGAAAACCTGGTTGCAACACATGTTACACCCTCTCCATCTCTGGGCTCGGTTTCGGGGGCACTGCAAGAGATGTTTCAGGATGTACGAGAGTTATCTATGGCAGCCTTATGTAAGACACCATCTCAAGAGAAACTCATGAGTGGTGATTTTAAACCCTAACGTTGCAAACCTGCATTCACGACCAAAGGATTGTATCGTTTTGGATCTACTGTGCCAAGGTAATCTAATGGTGCATTCCCAACTGACAGGCATTGGCCGCCACTAGCCCGGCATGTAGTCAAGGTTATTTATTTCTCTACTCGGTACTGTTTTTGTTCCAGCTGCCCGAATGGGGTGAATTTTCCTGGCCTCAAAAATGAAATGACCAAATCTTATGCCTCACAAAACACTACAGCATGATCAGTCTCGTTTAAAGTAATTTGGTCTTGCAGACACCGTTGCTCTGCATAGTTTTTGCATAAATCCTCATATGCGATTCAACTCATTATCTAGTTTCTATCCACTTGAGATCTATGGCTTAAAGGCAACAGCGATTTTCACTTATCGGAGAAACAATGGTTCATCTGCGCGCCTCGAAAATTAGGCACAGACAAAAAATCAAACTCATCCTGTTCAGTATCTTGCCGGCTTTGTTGCTATTGCTGACCGCTGAAGTTGTTCTGAGGGCGACGAGATTGGTGAAACCGTCCTTGTTTACCCTTACGTTCATCCTAGAAGATGAAGGCGTCTTGGTTCCAGATAGAGAGTTGTTCTGGTCTTTACGCCCCAATCTGGATCAATATTCAGATGACGTGCAAGCGCGGGTCAAAACGAACAGTCTTGGTCTGCGCACCTCTGAGATCAAACCAAAACGACCACAGGAGTTCCGCATCTTATCTCTAGGAGAGAGCACGACTTTTGGGGGGAGAGTCTCCAATGAAGGAACGTACTCAGCACTACTAGAGAAGTTGCTCAATGAATACGACAACACTCGTTCCTATCGCGTTATTAATGCCGGAGTAAGTGCCTATTCCTCTTTTCAAAGTTTGAAATACCTGGAACTGAGAGGGCTGAAACTCAAACCAGATCTGGTGCTTTTCTATCATGAACTGAATGACTACTTGCCTTCTACTCTGAGAGGTTCCAATAATACTGAAATAGGCATCTTAAAAACCGACAGGCAACTTTACGAGTCACGAATGTCCGGTACTTCTCGTCTGTTCATGGAGCACTCTGCGCTTTACGCATTTTTGAGTCTTGGTTACACCAGGCTTAAGGTGAATGCTTTTAACCGAAAGGATTTCGATAACCCACTGCTGGAGATTGGCCTGCCTGATATTGCAATTCGTCCTCGCTTGATTTCGGTTCAGGACGGAAAGGTGACCCCGTCAACTCTTAATGAGCAGTCTTTGGGAAGGCGAGTCAGTGAAAAGGAGCGACGTGAGAATCTTGAAAATCTGCTTGCCCTTTGCCAGGCAAACGGGGTTGAATTAGTTATTATTCACCCGGCGTATGCGGTTTCGTCTAAACATGAGTGCACCCTGACAAACTTTTGCAGACAATATCAAGTTCCCATGTTTGAGGCATACGATGTCTTACACCCCCCGAATGCTCCTGATAACCACCTATTCTATGATCGGTTTCACCCCACGGCGGAGGGGCATTATTTGCTGGCAAAGGGGCTCGCTGATTTTTTGATACAAAAGATGGATTTCGAACAGACAGTAGTGGTTCAGTGATGCTGGCTTTACTGGTCCATATTTTTGATCTTCAGAAGAGGTTCCGTGGAATAGGTGGAAGAACTGGTAGACAACAATAAAAAATACCTCAAAGCAATTCTATCGTGCCAAGCCGCGTTATTTGTGGGGGTGCTTCTTAGGCTCCTCTTGTTTGCATTGGATGACTCATTATGGCGCGATGAGGCAATGTTGTTAATGGGTTTGCGCTCGATTTCAATACCAGAGATCTTTCAGGAGTTACCATATGGTCAGAGGTGTCCTTTTGCCTTGGCGTTACTGTGGAAAAGCATGATGGGACTCGGCATGGCAGGCACTCATTGGATGCGGCTTCCTAGCCTTGCAGCCGGAATTGCACAACTGTTCATATTTGCGCAGCTCGCCAGAAAAATATTCTCACAGAGCAAGAGTCAACCAAACGTGGTTATCTGGTTGGCTGCTGTTTCACCCCAATTGATCTTGTTCAGTACCCAGATAAAACCATATATATTCGATGTGTTGTGTGCCACGCTTCTCATATTCCTTGCCCTGCCTTTCTTTTTAAGAGAAGAACAGCAAGGCCAGCGATACGTGCCTCTTATTGCGGCAAGCTGGTTCAGCTTGATCATTTCCTATCCTGCCGTTTTTGTTGTGGGCGGAATATGTGCCGGTCTCTTCATCAAAAATGGTTTGCGGAAATTCGGGCCCCATCTCACCTTATGCCTCGGGACCGTAATCATTGTACTTCTGACCTTGACACTCGCAGGCGAGTCAAGTTCATATATGAAGATGTTTTGGGAAAAAGGGTATGAAGGTTTTCCGAAATTAGATGTAATGTGGTGGGGTAGGGCTCTTGCCCACAGTCTTTTTTTTGGTCTGTCATCGCCGAGTTATTTAGGAATAGCGAAATTGTCACTGTTCTTTGGCTGGCTCTTTGCCCCTCTTTGTGCGCTTGGCATTTTCCATCTTTGGAGTACGAAACAACATGGCCTCTTGTGCCTTTTGCTATCCCCCTTGGTGTTTTGTCTTACTGCAAGTATGCTGTATAGATATCCTTTCCATAGTCGATTGATTTTGTTCGCGATGCCGCACGTTCTTATTCTGCTCGGTTACGGTGTCATTCATATGACTACATATGTCAGATTGAAGCTGATTGTTCAGGGGGGCTTATGGACTGTAGTTGCTTTGTGCTTCATCATTTCTGTTGTTGAATATTCATATCCCTGCAAAGGAATACGGCATGGCCTTTCATACATTGCTGCTCGCGAAAGGCCGGGTGACAAGATCATCGTTGATCTCTACGCCTCACAAGTGGTTCGATATTATCAGGTGTTGGCTGATCAGGATCAGCAGGTCGAATTTCCCCGTGCCGACATCACGTATGAATGGCAGGATCAAACAAAGAGTAAAGGCAGGCCCACTCCTGATGAAATTGTAGGGTGGCTACCGGGGCAATCTCGAATTTGGATCTTGGCTGAAGCTGATTTCTATCATCGAAATCTTACCCCACTTACTCGTACTTCAGTTGGAATAATGAATGGCCTTCTGATGAAATCTCGCACGGTGGTACACTCGTTGGAAGTTCCTCGGGTGTTAGTAGTTTGCTTTTCGAATGAATGAGGCCGCAACTGATTCCCCTGACTTATTCTGTGAAAAAAAGACTGAAACCCTCAACACCACATGGCTTTTTGGTTTGATGTACCGAGCAGTAAATAACCGCCTTTTGTGCACACTCATTGTATTCAGACACCCTTTGGAGTGTGCCTCATGCAAAGGCAAGTCATGGCAAGAATTCCCTTGTATCTCTTACCACTTACACCCTGAATCATACCCATATTATTGTTGGTTAGTACATATAATTATTGGTTGACTGGCTTTTTTATCGTTTGATTTTAGTCAGTTATCTGCCATGGTTTTGCGCCATTCCATGCAGGCCACGAATAGGCTTGCCTTTACCCCTCCTTGTATGGTATGAAGCCTCAATTTTGAAAATGGGTACCCACCAGAGGGTGTGGTCCACATTCCATCGAGCAGGGGAGCGAGAGGTGGTCAAACAGCTTATGAACAGACCGGTTGCAAGGCTGTCTGTCTTATTCAGCGGTTTTGGATCCCCAGAAAATCGCCGACATCGCAGGGCCAGGATAAAATGGCCCGTGGTGATGACCACGTCTGATGGCCTGGTTGATGGTCACACCCAAAATGTCAGTCTTGGAGGCGCTTTTATCCGTTGTCAGCAAGAGCCTGATGTGGAGGATAATTTTCGTCTGGTTATGAGTACCAAGGATCGTTTAGTTCTGGTCAATGCAGAAATAGTCTGGAGCAACGGTCGCAAGTCTGAAGGTAAATCTGCCTACCATGAGATGGGTGTCCGCTTTACCAAGCTTTCCGGCAATGACCGCACTTTCCTCAACGGCGTCATTTCAAATCACACCTAAAGCCATCGCACCACTCTACGAATTAACCCTCGTGTTACATACCTAAATCGGTTAAAATCGCTGCGCTCGCCTTATAGCAAGCCATCTGCGGTCGTGCTCGCCTGTCTTCACGTAAGTTCAAATACGCCTCGACCTGTCCGATCCTGTGC
>JASFGC010000319.1:0-4479 GCA_050123975.1 Syntrophobacterales bacterium
CCCACCTTTTCCCTGAGCCACGCATCTACGTCGCCAACGAGCGGTTCAAATTCTGCGTTGGTCATTATACGTTCCGGCACGTAGCGGCCGGTGCTGATTATCTTGGCATAGCGATTTGTCATAACGTGTCCTTTAAATTCCCTTAAAAGATTGTTCTACGATTTCACCAATGCCCGTGGTTGTTGAACGTGTATTAGTTGAACGAACTCTGTCATTAAGTAAAGTTCGACTCCGGAGAACAGATCGATTCGCAAAAAACTTGTCTTTTCATAGTCAAGCTTAACTCTTATCCAGTTAGATGGAAACCTGAAGTTTGCTCAAATTTCAGAAGGAATTCTCTCTTATGACAGCGGTGGGTAATGTGCCAGATGTGCCCCGGAATGTAATGCCTCTTTGCTCTTGCCATCTTGTGCGCCTGTCGAAAAAGACTCTTTTTGCCCCCAAAAAGAGCGTTATTGGCCCCAGATTGGACCCATTTTCGGCAACTTTTATAATTGTGTCAAATAGTTAACTTGGCCCGACCACGCACCCTGGGGCAGAAACACTGAGGATACAGTGGAGATTCACCTGAACACCATTCGCGTGGTTACTCAGTTAATGAAAGGGGAAATACGGCCGGAGACTCCACACAATAAAGACCTGTCATGAGGATGGTGTGTTTGGTTTCAGAGATGTGATTATAATGTTATATTCAAGCCTGTAGGCTTATGGGGGGCGATGAGAAATGTTGAAATTTGCAATGATGAATAGAGAAATGACCCGTGCGCCCTACGTATGAAAGTGAAATGTCAAGAGTAAAGATTTGACCCCGAATTACATACCGCCTTGGGAGTTTAGCAAAAAAAGGAGAAAGTGAGGTGAGTGTATGAGAGACCTCACGGCAAGGTTAACAGAGATGGGTTTTGAGAATTTTCTCTTCCTTGGGAGATATGAGGATGGCCGAATTGAAACTGGTAGACATGGCTTCAAGAACCGGAGCTTCGTTGATTTCTACATAGGGCTTCTGAAATCGGCTGACTCTCAGGAAGACTTTGTAGACTTCTGCCGGTTCGCCTTCGTGTTATTTGGCCTCATCGTTTCTGCGGCCACCCAACAGTGTGCTTTCTGTGGTGCTCAGGTTGTACGACGGGACGAGAGATATTTTCCTTCCTGCGACTGTCAACTTACATCACTTCGCAGAATGCTGAGGGAAGTAGGTGTCTCTGCAGAGGACTTCCTTCGGCCACGTGACACACATTAGAAGCTGGATGAGACGGAGGATGGGGAGAAAGTAAGGTGCATCATGACTGAATGCTATTTATGCGAGAGCCAATTTGAACTTACTGAAGAAGTTTTTCAAACAGGTTTGCTTTACGGAAGAATAAGCATTAAACGGGACATAAAATGGAAAGATATGGTGCTAACCGTGTTCGCCAAGAATAGTAAAGATGAAGATGTTCTGCTGTGCAAGAAATGCCTTGCGAGCGCTCTTTCTCGATGTGCTCAAGAAGTGACCAAGACAAGTATTCCTATGACAGCGGGCATCCAATTTCGAGGTTTTTAGTCGGTGGGTCGGTGGTCGGACCACGATATATAGCTAGATTTACCTGCCCCTTAGAATGGCCTTTTCGATATCAAGATTGAGCCTCTAAGACCTATTTTTACCCTCTAAACAAGAACTTTTTACAATTATTCTAATACGGTGACTTGGTCCGACCAGGGATTAGTATCTCCAAAGAAATTATCAGACATGAGGATAGAGTTAAAGGTTGGATTTGAAGCGACTTCGTTAAGTCAGAGCGTTAGGTCAGAGGCCAGAAGACAGACGACAGAAAAAATGGATAATTCTGTGGGAGCGGCTTTCCCCGCCCGCCTCGCCTGAGCGGCTCGTGATGGCGGGCAGGCAGCCGCGATCTTATACCTCTTACAACCTAATGACAGCAAAGCGTCTTTACGCCGAAGGCTTATGACGGCGCAGACATATGACACCAATTGCCTTGCGCCTTTTGCCTTATGCCTTTCTTTTACTTTGCTTGATCCGACCACCGACCGCTTGACACTCATGTTCTATGTGTGCATTTCCGCGTTGGCGGGGATTTTTACCGGCTTGACGCGTCGCCAGTCCTTCGAATGGTGTGCTGCACGCCATAGATCATAGTTACGCTGTAAGTTTAACCACAGTTCCGGCGTCGTATCGAAGGCGCGGGACAGTCGTAATGCCATGTCTGAAGTCACAGAGCCTCGTTCATTTACAATCTTGGATAAGGTCTTGCGTGAGACACCAAGAGTCTTGGCCAATTCAGTTATCGTAAGAGACAGGGGCTCTAAGTAATGACTGTTTAATATGCGCCCGGGATGAGTGGGCGCTCTTTTTCGGCTTCTCATATTGTTGACTCCTTCATCATAGCAAAGCTGTGTATCGGCATCCTACATTGTTAATGGTAATCCTCGTAATTCACCTCGTAGGCATCGCCATCCTTGAATCTGAAAGTTATGCGCCAGTTTCCAGATACTTTAACGGCCCAACGGCCTTCTTTTTTCGGCTGTAATAAATGTAATCCGGAACCGGGGTAATTCATATCTCTAATATCATGTGTCGCATCGAGCCGGTCTAATATAGCAGCCAACTTGTGGGCGTGTTTCGGCTGAATGCCCTTTTTTACACCGTCGTAAAAGAAGTTCTCTAGCCCCTTGTGCGAGAAAGATTTTATCATTAGCCCAATGTAACCTTATAGGTTACGCCTGTCAAGGTTTTTCGAGAGTGTCAAGCCATTGGACGGAGCTTTTCCTTGAGGCGCTGTTGTGACAACGATGGGTGATATGCCAGATGTGATTACCAGGAAGGTATTACCGGTTTGCGCGCGCCATCTTTGATGCCCCCAAAAACGTCCACACTATTTATAGCATGACCATTTTTACTCTATGCCCTATGCCCCATGCTCTATGCTGTTCTTTGCTTGGTCCGACCACGGCTCCAGTTAACTTCAGCGCAGCGTAATGACTCTGAGCTTTAGTTCCTAGTTCCTAGTTCTTTTCTGCCCTCTGTCAGCTGCCCCCTGCCTGCTGTTTTTCTGAAATCTGCAAACTCCAGTCTCCAATCTAGAATCCCCCGTCCCCCTTTGTGACCCTACACTCATGCACGCTACTGTGCCTTAATGGGACCGACAACTTCTACCAACACAGGGTAATTCTCTAGAGAGCCGGGTAGTTGAGCCTCAATTTCCGGATACGAACCGTCCAAGCCAACAATAATAGCCGGGTTCCCATCTTTGTCACGACCAATACCAACAGAGACCACACTTGGTAGGGTTAACAATTGGTTCTCGTGCCGTTTTTTGATTTCCTGAATAGAGGGCGACATGGTTTCGCCTTTACAAAAAGAGGCAAGTGGGAGCAAGAGACATAAAAGCAAAAGACAGTATCTCATATTGTGACCCCAAGAGCCGAGAAAACGTTCTGAATACGATTAATGATCGTGCTCTGGTCACTGCCTGCAAACAAGAGTCCCACTAGCTGGTTGTTTTCGTCCAAGACGGCAGACCCGCTGTCACCACCCTGACTCATGGGTCCGGCCATCAGTTGATCGGTGAATCGAGCTATTTGATTCTGTCCGTATTGCACATTGGCGGAGACATCAATCTGTAAAATCTCCCCTGTTGTAAAACCCGTGGTGCGTCCGCTCTTCTTGACTGCCATACCCAGCTCGCCTTCAGCCGTTCCACTGATGGTGCCGATTTCCAGAATCTCATTACTAACGTCCTCCGCCCTGATCGGTCGTGCAATCGCAGCATCCACCAGGTTATCGGTCACTTGCTCACTTATTACCTGCAAACGGGCATCACTGCCAAGGATTTTGGCAATGCTATTGAGCAGGTCGGCCACGGTGCGGGCAGTAGGACAGTCACTGGGCGATTCAATGAAAGTGATCGGAACAAATTGCATCAGATCGGCGATATGATCATTGGGAAACCGGCCCCCGTCATATGGTCCCGGCTGCAGTATGGGATCCCCCACCTGAGCGTCGTTGCTGTTAGCCAGAACGTGATTGTTGGATAGGACAACCATCTCGCCATTCTTCTTTACGAGACAGCCTAGGGTTCCAGCGGTGATCTCATGGTGCCCGATGCTGACTCCACCAGGGGCAGGACGAAAGCGTTCAGTGGGTGACTGCAGTGCCCTGAGGCGTCCACTCTCAAATACATCGGTCGGGATATTGTCGAGCGTTTCGGGCACCATGTCCCGGCTGGACAGCTCGGACGCGGGTACTTTTTTAGTGACCGAACAAACAATGCTCGGAGTTGAGGTCTTTTCCCCTCCTGTGAATTTGTATCCGGCTCCTACAGCTACAACATTTGCACGGGTAAGCAGCTCTTCGCGAGTTTTTCGCAAAATATTCCTTGCGACGGTAAGATCCTGCTCCATAGTTGTCTCCTTTCCCCCAGCCTCTGTTTGCTCTGTTACTTTGTTGCTGGTCTGGCCGAACCATTATCATTACAATTG